>DQGF01000310.1 GCA_003525045.1 Pseudomonas sp.
ACGATCGGCACGTTCTTGTAGGCTTCCTTACAGCGTTGGCTGTAAACCAGGCTCGCGCGGTCCGGACGTTTGCCCGCCAGGCCACCGGGGGTGTAGGCGTCATCGGAACGGATTTTCTTGTCGGCGGTGTAGCGGTTGATCATCGAGTCCATGTTGCCGGCCGCGACACCGAAGAACAGATTCGGCTCGCCAAGCTTCATGAAGTCGTCTTTGGACTGCCAGTTAGGCTGGGCAATAATCCCGACGCGAAAGCCCTGGGACTCCAGCAGCCGGCCGATGATCGCCATGCCGAACGACGGGTGATCGACGTAGGCATCACCGGTGACGATGATGATGTCGCATGAATCCCAGCCGAGCTGATCCATCTCCTCCCTGCTCATAGGCAGGAACGGCGCAGGCCCGAAACATTCGGCCCAATATTTTGGATAGTCAAATAACGGCTTGGCTGCTTGCATGTCGATGACCGGTGTTGAGATGAAAAATCGCGGGCGCGGAATATAGCACAAAATTTGACCAATTCCGACGACAGTGGTCGGTTTCTCTTCGATCCGATGCCTCACACAGCCCGAACCGAACCTGAACACTTACGCGCTTTACAGATCCGTGAAGCGAAAAACCGGCAATGAAGCCAAATGCCCCTTCAGCCTCCCGTTTACAGATGCTGATACGACAACCATTCAAGGATGAAAAATTCATGTCACCAAAACCGCCTCCCAGAGGCACAACCACAGTCGATATCCACACTCACCCCACACGCCCCTCGAATGGGCACACACCGTACCCCGACACCGTGCCACACGTCGATTTTGGCCTGTCAACCGGGAGACATCCGGAAAATCCCCTGGGGACAGGCAGGACACCGGGGGACGCCGACCTTGATGCAATTACGCCGACGCCACCCGTAACGGTCCGCGAGATATCTTCCGTATCTGAAACGGCCCCGACGCCTGCGCAACGGCCGCTGGAGCATTATTGGATCACCGCTGCAGCCCATCTTTCGGATGCCGACGCTCAGGGTTTCAGAATCTTCAAGGGCCGCCAGTACGTCGACGTGTCCGGTGGCGGCATCGTGCATGTCGCAATGGACCCGGAAACCGGTCTGTACCGGGCCAAACTGCCGAGCGAACTGCAACCTTCAGGCCCGGTAATCGTGCGGGACCCCGAAACCAGGCTCTGGCACCCCCTGGATGACATTGCGCCAACGACCTACCCATTGACCGTCACCCGCCTGGAAGCCTTCCGCACGAGTCTGGACTTCATCGGCGTCGAACCGGGCAGCAACGGGTTGTATCGGCACGATGGCAAACTCTACGTGGTCATTCAGAACCACGCCTATCAGGTCCTGCAAGATCTTGAGGCATCCTCGCCACAAGTCCCCGTGATGCGCATCGTCCGGGCAGAAGATCCCGTCGCCCTGAACGACAACAACGTTTATCTCGCGACGCGCCCGGGACGGTCGGAGCCGATAGTTTTCGATGATCAAGACGGCTGGATTGGCGTGCAAGTCGCCGGCGCAGGTGGGATGCATGCACCGGCGAACAGCGCATTTCACAAGCGGATTAAAGCGCAGGCTGAGGTACTTGATGGAGAAAGTGTCGAACTCTTTGCGGCCGATACGCGCAGGCAACAACTTACGACTCAATGGCAGGCAACCATTGGCACTGAAGGTGAGCGAATGGCTCTGGTGCTACTCGAAGTGCAGATTCGCAAGGAATTGGCTTTGCTGGAGGCTCGCGTGGCCAGATTCGTGAATGAGCAAAACTGGATAGCCCTTGTGAAGCCACATGGTGAATACGGTATCGAACTAAAGGAACTACGGATAAGCCTGGTCGTAAATTACGAACGCCTCATTGCAGTCGGCGACCCCCGCAGACGTATGGAGCTTCGCCAAAACCATAATCCAGTGGAGTTTTATCGTTCGATCGCCGACTACATGCTATTCAAACGCAAAATAATGGAAACGCGCCAAAAAGTGTTCGAGGACATCCTGGCCGCATCGCGCTCATCTGAGGACGAACTGATCAGACTTGGCTACAACTCGACCGAAATGCATCTGTTTACAGCCAGCTGGGTTCACGCTCGAAGCCGACTGCTCACGGACAACCCTCTTGACAGTGACAGCGAGCCGGCGCAACTGGGCTATTCTTTTTTGGAGATCACATCTGCGTTCAGAGGGATCGAGAGTATCCCCGAGGTCGCTCGCATCGCGGTGCTGACCGACCTGCTCGACCAAAGCGCGGCAATCAGGGGTTCGTATGAGAACCTCGACCTGCCGCCAGGCTCACCTCAGGCCAGCTCCCGGCGCGAAATCACAGAGGCCATCCAGGCCTTCGAAGCCACGCTCGAGAGTCGGGTGGCGCGTTATCACCAAAACCTGGAAAACACCTCGGCGCTACCGGCACAGGATCAGCCCATTGATTTCACCTTCATCCCTGCGCAAGACAGGGCCGGACCGGCACCAATGCCCAGGCGAGTCTTTCGCGCCAAACATCACGGTGTCTACAAAATCAGTGTCGGTCAACCGCGTCGCACCGTGACCGGTGAAGAGCTGATCGATGTGATCGATCCCAGCAACTCGGCACAGGTCTTGCGAACCTACGAGCGCAGCGACGGAGAATGGCACCGAGTGCAACCTGCACAAAACAGAACGTTGCCCGAACTGATAGCGCAAGCCACTCAGCGGCTGGATCAGTCCGACTCGCACTTGAGCAGTGCCAGGCAGGATGAGCGGGAAAAACGCAACGCCACCAACATCGTCGAGTTTCTCGGTGGCAAGGCCGAAGCGCTCGACGACCTGGCCCGACAGCTCGAACACGCTCCGAATCCGACCGGGAACAACATCGCAGCCCTCGTCCAGCGCCTGAGGCAAGACAGCCAGCGCCTGCGCACCGAGGGCGAGGACATCCGCATCCGGCTCTACAAGGACAAATCGTTTCTGAGCGCCGACCGACTGGCGTATTTGATCGGCCAGGACCAGATCAGCGTGGTGAAAACCCATAGCCGACTGGAGCGCGGCAAGGGCAAGGGCAAGCACTTTCTCGACATCTACTCACTCAACGACAAACACACCACAGAGCCGTTATGGCACGCCCATTTCCACTATGAAAAGAAGGACAGCCCGGTGTTGAACTTCGCGGTCAAGGGTGGCCATCTCAAAACTCTCGAACAGAGCAGATTGGGCGTTTCCTCCCAACGCCGGGATGAACAGGCCGGACGAGAGCACGTCCCCATCTGGCGCGAAACGATTGATGGCAGGACGGCGCAGAAGATCTTCGAGCTGACCGCTTAAGGCAATTGCAGTTGGCTGGCGGGGCACAGCCGGCCGCTGTTTAATCCATATTATGTACCGCTCTTCACCCCGCTTTTCCTGCTACAAAAGTTGCGAACTTCAGACGCGCTACGAAACCTTAAACCCAAAAAAACTGGCAATGAAGCCAAATGCCCCCTTCAGCCTCCCGCTTACAGGTGCTGATGCGGCAACCATTCAAGGATGAAAAAAATGTCACCAAAACCGCCCGCTAGAGGCAACGGGCCCATCGATGTCCACATTCGCCCGAATCAACCGTCGGACGTGAACACACCGCGCCCCGACATTCCGCCTCGTGTCGACTTTGGCTCGCCGACCTCCCGCCCTGATGGAAATCCGGCGCGGCCGGGCAGACCAACCGGGGATGCCGACCTCGATGCAATCGAGCCGGAACCGGTGGTAATAGTTCGCGAGACAATGACCACCGTTGACCCCCCGACGCCTGTAAATCGGCCGCTGGAGCATTACTGGCTCAATACAACGACTGCGTTGCCGGACATTGACACCGATGGTTTCAGGATTCACAAGGGACGCCGGTACGTCGACGTGCCCGATGGCCGCATCGTACTGGTCGGGACGGATCCGGACACGGGCCTGTACCGGGCCAGACTACCGAGCGAATTGACCGCCTCCGGGCCGGTGCTGTTGCGCGATAACGACAGCGGACTGTGGCACAAGCTTGAAGATTTCGAACCGATCACCTTCCCGTTGACCGATACCCGCCTGGAGGCCTTCCGCACGGAGCTGGATTTCAGCAGCGCAGAACCCGGCAGCGACGGGCTCCATCGGTTCGACGGCAAACTCTACGTGGTGATCGAAAGCCACGTCTATCAGGTGCTGCATGATCCAGACGCTTCAACCCCGCTGGCGGCGGTGATGCGCATCGTGCGAAGCGAGGATCCCGTGGCCAGTGACAGCGCTAACCTGTATGTCGCGACGCGCCCGGGAAGGTCGGAACCGATTGTTTTCGATGCCGTACAAGGCTGGGTTGGAACCGCGGTAGCCGGTGCAGGCGGGATGATACGCAACGATGGCGGTCACTCGGCTCGTCCGGGACCTCTGGACAGGCTTTCCTTGTTGTTCAATCGACTGCGCAGTCCAGAGTCCCGAGCCAGAAAGTTGTTCCCGGATCACACCGATGATCAGATCGGCGATTTCATTGAATCGCTGGGAGTCGACGTCAGAGGCGGCTTTACCCGCCGCGAAACCGAGTACAAAACGCTCAAGGCCGAACTGAAAGCCTGGATCAGACAATCCTCCACCGCTTCGACGGCGGGAACAGCAAACGGCTGGGCGCAACAGACTGCCAATAACATCAAGCGCAGTTGGCGTCAGCCGACCGGGGACGTGCTCTGGCTTGAGCTCGGGAATGGAACCCTGCCGGCGCTGAAAGCGGATTTCAGCCATGTCCGGCGGCTGAATCTGGAATCTGTCACCTGGTCAGGCTCCGCCAACACATTCCTCAGCGGCTTCTCCGGCCTGGAGCATCTGACAGTGAACCGCTCCACGCTGGATACACTGCCCGCCGCCATTGCGAAAATGCGCGACCTGAAGACATTGGATCTGAGTTCGAACCGTATTGCGCTCAATGAGCAAACGGCCGCAAAACTGAGCGCCCTCGGCACAGTCCAGAACCTTGACCTGTCGGGTAATCCACTGGGCGAAACGCCTGATTTTTCCGGTATGTCCGAACTCAAGACGCTGAACCTGAGCAATGCGCAACTGGAACAGTGGCCAACGGGTTTGCAGAATCAGACGCGCCTGAAACTCCTGGATTTGCGCAACAACCGGTTGATAGAGGTTCCAGCGGCGATCCTCAACCCCTCGGTCGATCAGTTCGAAGCGATCGCCCGGATCAACAGCATCACACTGTTTGAAGGCAATTCATTCCCTGCCAACTATTGGAAAAAGCTTGAAGTGTATTGGCGACGCGTGGCAGCCGATCACCCGGAACTGAACACCAACGCCCTGCCCGGCGCGTTCAGGCTTGATAGTGAAATGCCCGAGGTCGCCAGCGTGCAGCGGGTGTACCCGAACAAGAACGCACAAGAGGCCAGGGAGTTTTTCATCGGAATGGGGGATGAAGCAGAAGCGAGACTGGCCCGGCGTGTTCAGGAGCTGGATTTACTGGAAACCCAGCTGGATACCTATATCGCCAACAGTCAACCCGACTCATCCACCGTCAACACGCCGGCGAAAATACAGGCGCGACGTGTCGCCAGAATCATCAAGGGCTGCTGGCGTCAGGACTCGGGGGAAATGTTGAGGCTGCCTTCCATCAACGGGCCGCTTCCGGCCCTGGCCGTGGACTTCAGTCATGTCAAATCGCTCAATCTCAACGCCGTTACCTGGTCGGCCGCTTCCGATACATTCCTGTCCAACTTCCCCAATCTGGAGCACTTGTCCATCACCCAATCCGGGATTGAAAAGTTGCCCGGGGAAATTGGCGCAATGGACAAATTGAACAACCTGAACCTGAGCATGAACCGCATTGCACTGGACGAGCAAAGCGCTGCAACGCTCAGTGCCATGAGTCATCTGACGGCCATCAATCTTTCCGATAATCCGACACTCACGCTGCCCCCTGACTTCAGCACCATGTCCGGGCTGGAATACCTGCTGTTGCGTAACACGGGAATCAATCAGTGGGCGACTGGATTGCAGGACAAGACGGCTCTGAAAGTTTTTGATTTGCGCGATAACCGCTTAAATGAAGTGCCGCAGGCATTCCTCGACCCGGCTCCTGAACAGTTGCTGACGATCGCCCAGATCAACCGGGCCACGGCACTCGATGGCAACAATTTCCCTTCCGACTACTGGAGAAAATTCGACGACTACTGGCGGCGCCTGAACAGGGTTCACCCCGAACTACTGTCCTCTTACCATCACGTAATATTTGATAGCGATAACTCCCAGGCGCAGCGTTATCGGCGACTATTTCCAGGCAAAGACATCAAGGCGTGCAGGGAATACCTCTGGAGCCTTGAGGGTGACACCGCTGCAACGAAACTCAACAGCCTCGAACAGGAATTCAGCGTGCTGAGAAGTCAGCTCGACGCCTGGGTTTTTTCTGGGGGAGGCAACCGCGGGGGTTACGTTCGGGCGAACCAGTTGGCGGTCAACGTGCAAACCCGTCCTGACCGTGTCACGGCAAGCGACAGGATTCTCAGTTGCTGGAGGCGGGAAACACCGCAGAAACTGGCCTATGACCGGACGCCCATCGGTCTTGAACTGGATCTCAGCGGCCTGAGGCTGCCAAGCCTGCCGGACATCGACGTGGACTTCAGTCACGTCGGCTCCCTCAAACTGAGCAATATGGATCTGAGTACTTCGCCGGAAGGCTTTCTGACCCGCTTCCGCCATGTACGCTGGCTGGATCTGTCGCGAAATCAACTGCGCGAACTGCCGCCAGCCCTTGGAGAAATGAACGGGCTGACGCGACTGTTTCTGCAGAAGAACCAGATTTCCCTGACGGCCGACACCGCCCGAGTCCTGTCAGAGCGCACAACCCTGCGCGCACTGTGGTTGCATGAAAACCCGCGACTGGGCATCGCCCCGGATTTCAGCCGGATAATCGACCTGCGCTCGGTCGATCTGGCCAACACCGGTATCGACACCTTCCCGAGCGGCCTTGCCGATCAGCCACTGCTGGACACCGTCAATTTGAGCAACAATCGGATCACGCAGATTCCGGATTCTGTCATAGCACCGCCGGACGACCGACTGGTGCACACCGTGCGCGTCAACAACGTGACCAACATCACCGATAATCCGCTGTCCGCGGCGACTCACACCCGGCTGACCCAATACAACGACCGCCTGATAGCGGCCGAGACACCGCTGACTGGCTGGAGAAATCTGGTCGACACGGCCCGAGGTCATGCCCCTGTAGTCATCCGAACACCGACAGATGATCCAATGGCGCGCTGGACAACAGGACTATCGGCAGACCAGGTGTCCGCCAGAAGAATCCAATGGCAAACACTGCGTGCTCAGCAACGCTCAGGTGGTCTGTTCAATACGCTTGAACGCTTGCTGGACGTTCCCAGCGGCCACCACGACCTTCAACGACGGGTCTGGAAGCTGATCGACAGCATTACCGAAAACAACCCGGAGTCCGAACGCCTGCGCAAAGAGGTGTTTGATCGGGCGGGCGAAGCGGCCTGCTGTGATCGGGCGGCATTCACGTTCACCAATCTGGAAATCCTGACGATGGCGCACGATGCTCGTATCCAGGCTCGGGATCATGCACAAGGCCCGCAACTGTCTGCGCTTTCCAAAGCGTTGTTCCGCTTGCATGAGGTTGACAAAATCGCCTCGGCGGACATTGCGCAGCGTGAGGCAAGAATCATCGAATCGAGGGGACCTCAGGGAGCCGAAGCCCTTCCGGCGCCTCATGTACCGGAGGAGGTGGAAATCAGACTCTTCTATCGCCACGGTCTGAAAGACCGGCTGCAACTGCCGGGACAACCTGAACGAATGGGATTTGCTCAGTTGGCCAAAGTGTCAAAAGCGCGACTGGATGCCGCATACGAAAAAGTCATCGCTCTGGATAACTCACCTGAAGAATTCCAGGCCTTGGTGTCGAGGGAGTTCTGGCAGGAATTCATCACTAACAAGTACCAGAAAAAACTCGAAAAGGAGCGTCAACCATTTCAGGATCGGCAGGCAGCACTCGACGACGCATACAAAGCCAAGACGCTATCGTTTGACGATTACGACACGCAATCCAAAGAGCTGCAAGCACCGCTTGCGATCCAGGAAGCCGAGTTGATCGAAACGCTGACCCGGCAAGAACTGGCCAAGTATTCAGCCCGCGACGCTGGCGAGGAGGTAGCGAGCGAAAGCGAGTAACGCGGTTGAAGAGAAGTGTTGGCCGAATGATTACGGCCAACACTCATTCGTCGTCGAAGTTGTAGCTACCCGGCGCGAGGTTTTCGAAACGGGTGTATTTGCCGATGAACGCCAGTCGCGACGTACCGATCGGACCGTTCCGCTGCTTGCCGATGATGATCTCGGCAATGCCTTTATGCTCGGTTTCCGGGTGATACACCTCATCCCGGTACACGAACATGATCACGTCAGCATCCTGCTCGATCGCTCCGGATTCCCGGAGGTCGGAGTTGATCGGCCGTTTGTTCGGCCGCTGCTCCAGAGATCGGTTGAGCTGAGACAACGCCACTACCGGGCAGTTGAATTCCTTGGCCAGGGCCTTCAAGGAACGGGAAATCTCGGAAATCTCGTTGGTCCGGTTATCACCACCGGAACCCGGAATCTGCATCAATTGCAGGTAGTCGATCATGATCAGGCCGACGTCGCCGTGCTCACGCACCAGGCGCCGGGTCCGCGCACGCATCTCCGATGGGCTGATACCGGCTGTATCGTCGATGAACAGCTTGCGGTCGTTGAGCAGGTTGACCGCAGAAGTCAGGCGTGGCCAATCGTCGTCGTCCAGGCGACCGGCACGGACCTTGGTCTGGTCGATGCGACCGAGGGACGACAACATACGCATGATCAGCGATTCGCCTGGCATCTCGAGCGAGTAGACCAGCACACACTTGTCGCTGCGCAACACCGCGTTTTCCACTAGGTTCATCGCAAAGGTGGTCTTACCCATGGACGGACGGCCGGCAACGATGATCAGGTCGGACGGCTGCAAGCCGCTGGTCATGCCGTCGAGATCGGTATAACCGGTGGAGAGGCCCGTAATCGCGTTGTCAGTGTTGAACAGCGTATCGATGCGGTCGATGGCCTTGGTCAGCAGGTCATTCACGCTCACCGGGCCACCGGTTTTTGGCCGGGCCTCGGCGATCTGGAAGATCTGCCTTTCGGCTTCGTCGAGGATCTCTTCAGCCGAGCGACCTTCAGGGTTGAAGGCGCTGTCGGCGATTTCGCTGGCGATGCCGATCAACTGCCGCAAGGTTGCCCGTGCACGGACGATCTGCGCATATGCCTTGATGTTGGCGACGGACGGCGTGTTTTTCGCCAGCTCACCCAGGTAACCAAGGCCGCCGACTTGCGAGGTCTGACCTTCCTTGTCCAATTGTTCGGCAAGGGTCACGACGTCGATCGGCGAGTTCTGATCGGCCAGTTTGGCGATCGCACGGAAGATCAAACGGTGGTCATGACGATAGAAGTCGCCGTCCGAAACCTGATCAAGCACGCGTTCCCAGGCGTTGTTGTCCAGCATCAGACCACCGAGCACGGCCTGTTCGGCCTCGATGGAATGCGGCGGCACCTTCAGGGCAGCGGTTTGCAGATCGTATTGCTCGGGAGCGGAGATATCGTTCATGGCCACTTGAATAGTTTTGTGAAAATCAGGAACTGCAGAAAGACAAAGGGCACGACCTGTAAACAGGATCGTGCCCGATGTTACCGGCAAGCACCCGAGGGTGCCAGCCGACAAGTGCTGCTTAAGCTGCTACCACGACAACGCGTACGGTGGCTTCAACTTCGGCGTGCAGGTGCACGGCTACGTCGAATTCGCCTACGTTGCGGATGGTGCCGTTCGGCAGACGAACTTCGCTTTTTGCAACTTCAACGCCAGAGGCGGTCAGTGCATCAGCGATGTCGTGAGTACCGATCGAACCGAACAGCTTGCCTTCGTCGCCAGCGGTGGCAGTGATAGTCACTTCCAGCTCAGCCAGTTGGGCGGCGCGGTTTTCAGCCGAAATTTTACGATCTGCTGCGGCTTTTTCCAGCTCAGCGCGACGCTCTTCGAACGCAGCCAGGTTGGCAGCGGTCGCAGCGGTAGCTTTGCCGTAAGGCAGCAGGTAGTTACGACCGTAACCAGCCTTAACGTTCACTTTGTCACCCAGGTTGCCCAGGTTGGTGACTTTTTCCAGAAGGATCAGTTGCATGTGAAAATCCTCTTAACTTTTAACCTTCACCGTTCGCGCTATCGACGTCTTTCGGCGTCGAACGACCGCGAAAATCAATCAGGCTGTCGACGATGGCCAAGACCACCAGCAACGGATAGATCAGCTGCATGAACAGCAACAGCGTCACGTACAACCCCACCAGCCAGAATCCGGCCAGTCGCTTTTGCGCCACCAGCCCGTGAATCAGGGCCAGCCCGGCGAACACCAGCGGTACACTGCACAACGGCGTCAACATGGCCATCTGTGGACCGAGGTTCGGCCCCAGAAGCATGCACGCCAGCAGCAACATCGCCGGCAAAAGCGGGAATCGGATGGCGCGAAACTCGCGACCAAAACCACCCGGGTTGTACAACAACGCCTGCCAGTAGCGCCCGACAAGCAGGCTCAGCACACTGACGATTTGCAACAAGGCCGCAATCAGGCCGGTCAGGACCGGTGCAATCAGGGACGCAAAATGCGCTTGCTCGTCTACCGACAACTTTTGGTAGACATCACCGAGTAGCGACGGCATGACTTTTATCAAAGCCTGCGCCAGCATCTCGATCTGGGGACCAAAAGCCGTCCCCAGCACCACTGAAAACACCACTCCCATCGCTATGCTGACCAGCAGCACGCGGTTCCAGGACTCGCTTGCGCGCAAAACCAACGCAAGGCTCCAAGACCCCAGCAGCACCAGAAGTGAGCGTGGGTCATCGGCGTAAAGCCACCAGATCAATGCCGGTAGCAATCCCAGAGCAAGAACGCCAATGGCGTCCTTCAATCCGCGCCGCAGGAGCACAAGGCATCCAGCGGCAGCACCCAACCAATACAACAACGGCAATGTTGCGCATCCGGCCACTACAAGAATGGCCTGCATACGGCCGCGCATGATGAACTCAGCTAAGGCACGCATGCTTTCAATCCTTTGCTACGTGTCGACTGCCCGGTCTCAGCGGCCGTGGCTGTCGGTGTAGGCCAGCAGGGCCAGGAAGCGGGCGCGCTTGATAGCGGTGGCCAGCTGACGCTGATAACGTGCTTTGGTACCGGTGATACGGCTTGGAACGATTTTGCCGGTCTCGGATACATAAGCTTTCAGAGTGTTGAGATCTTTGTAATCGATCTCTTTCACGTCTTCAGCGGTGAAGCGGCAGAATTTACGACGACGGAAGAAACGTGCCATGTAATAGGCTCCTCAAAAGGTCCGTGGATTACTCGTCAGCGTTATCGCTGTTGTCGCTGTCATCACTGTCAACGCTTTCAGCGCCTTCGTGCTCAGGACGGTCGCGACGCTCACGGCGCTCACTGCGGTTTTCTTCAGCCTTGAGCATCTCGGATTGGCCGGTAACGGCTTCTTCGCGACGGATGACCAGGTTACGGATCACTGCATCGTTGTAGCGGAAGTTGTCTTCCAGCTCGGCCAGGGCCTTGCCAGTGCACTCAACGTTCAGCATCACGTAGTGAGCCTTGTGAACATTGTTGATTGCGTAGGCCAGTTGACGACGGCCCCAATCTTCCAGACGGTGGATTTTGCCGCCGTCTTCTTCGATCAGCTTGGTGTAACGCTCTACCATGCCGCCGACTTGCTCGCTTTGATCCGGGTGGACCAAAAAGATGATTTCGTAATGACGCATGAATGCTCCTTACGGGTTGTAGCCTGCCGCTCAAAAGCGGTCAGACAAGGAGTGAATGACACTTATGGACTTGCTTGCGATAGACACATGCGTGCCTGCCGTCACAGCAAGGGGCGCAATTGTAGAGAAGGGACAGGAGAGGTGCAAGGCAATTGGTGATTATTTGAACAATCACCGATCTTCGCCCAAACACAAAACACTGTGGGAGCGAGCCTGCTCGCGAAGGGGGCATGACATTCAACATTGATGCTGAATATTACTCCGCTTTCGCGAGCAGGCTCGCTCCCACAATGGATTAGTGGCGCATCAGATATCGAGGTTGCCCCAGCCCGGTTTCAGCACTTCCGGAGCAACCGCTTTAACAGTCTTCCCCGTCGCCAATTCAACCCGCCGCGCCACCTCCGGGTCATCGGCAAACGGAATCAGGCTCGCATCCTCCAGGCTCTGCGCCGTCTGATGCTTCAAGCCGTATTCAACCGCCAGCCAAAGCACCGCCACGCCCACTGTATTCAGCAAAACCTCGATCATCTCAAGCTCCTCGACTCAGGCAATCTGCGCTTCACGCTCGGCCATCGTCACGTCCGCCACCCGCACCGTGCGCCAGGTGTTGTAGGCCATCAGCAGCATCCCGCCGAGGAAGAACACCCCTCCGGCAAAGCGCACCACAAACCCCGGATGGCTGGCCTGCAGGGCTTCGACGAAGGAGTAGGTCAGCGTGCCGTCGTCGTTGATCGCGCGCCACATCAGGCCTTGGGTAATGCCGTTGACCCACAGCGAGGCGATGTACAGCACGGTGCCGATGGTCGCCAGCCAGAAGTGCAGGTTGATCAGCGGCGTGCTGTACATCTGCTCACGGCCAAAAACCTTCGGGATCATGTGGTACATCGAACCAAAGGTGATCATCGCCACCCAGCCGAGAGCGCCGGCGTGGACGTGGCCGATGGTCCAGTCGGT
>DQGF01000421.1:0-4922 GCA_003525045.1 Pseudomonas sp.
GGCTTGCCCGCGAAGGGCGCGACGCGGTCTATCTGACCGAGCCTTATTCCATGTCTTTAAGCCAGGCGGTGTCTTTAAACCACTTGTCATGGATGCGATCGTAGGTGCCGTCTTCATGGATCTGGTGCAGGAAATTGTTGATGAAGTTGATGCTGTCGTAGTCACCCTTCTTCAGACCGAAGGCCAGCGGCTCGTAGGTAAATGGCTTGTCGAGGAACACCAACTTGCCGTTGCCGACCTTGTTAACCGCGACAACGTTGTAGGGCGCGTCGTAGATGAAGGCGTCGGCCTTGCCGTTGACCACGTCGAGCACGGCTTCCTGTTCGTTATCGTACCCGTGGTATTGGGCTTTCGAGATCAGCTTGCGGGCGACCATCTCGCCGGTGGTGCCGAGCTTGGAGGTGATGCGGTAGTCCGCGGTATTCAGGTCTTTATACGACTTGATGCTGCCTTCCAGCTCCTTGCGGATCAGCAGCGTCTGGCCGACCACGATGAAGGGATCGCTGAAGTTCAGGCGCAAGTTGCGTTCCTGGGTCAGGGTCATGCCGCTGCCGATCAGGTCGAACTTGTCAGTCATCAGGGCCGGGATGATGCCGTCGTAGCCGGTGGACACCAGCTCCAGCTTGACGCCCATGGCCTTGGTCATGGCTTTTAGGATATCGACTTCAAAACCGATGATCTCGCCGCGTTTGTTGGTCATTTCGAACGGCATGTAGGTCGGGTCCATCCCGACTTTGAGCGTGCCGCGCTTGACCGCGTCATCGATGGCACCAGCCTGCGCCGCGTTGACTGCAACCAATGCCGTGACGCCGACCAGCAGCATCGAGAGATACTTCTTCATCATCAAGTCCCCAAAACCATGCGTTGTGAGGCGCGCAAACGGCGGGTTTCCTTTAGGAAACCGGCAGATACGAACAGAAAGTTGTCCGGGCGCACCAATTCGGGGACGGATGCTAACGCACTCGAGCGTTTGCACAAGGGTTTACACAGGATTTGTTGGTTTGTGCGGGGTCGGAAAAGCAAAGAGGCTCCCCCGCTTCCTCTCAGAAGCGGGGGCTTTGTTCACGCCAACTGAGGCTGAGCGCTCAGCGGCTTGAGCGGCAGCAACGGCGCATGGGGATCGGCCTTCACCGATTGACGCCATGCTTGCAGCCATTCAGGGTGACTTTCGTCCCAGATCTGCTCATGCAAGCGACCCAATGCCACCGGATCGCTCAGCAACTCCACACGCTCTTTGTTGGTCAGCCCGTCTGGCCCGACTTTCATTGCATGGCGAACCCGCTCGATGCGCAGCCATTCGATCGGCTCGGCCTGACGGTGACGCGAAGTCGCCAACGAGCACGCCAAGGCGTTCTGCTGTGGATCGACCACGGCCCGGACAAAGCCGTCGTTCAGCGCATGCCAACGGTTTTCGTGGGTGTACTGGTCGGTTGCCAGCAACGCCTGTGGCGGATTGTATTCCTCAGGGATCAGGAACAGGCTTTCGTCACGGGACTTGAGGCCCAGGCCGACACGGCTGGAGATCACCGACACCGGGATCGACAGCATCAACGAGCCGACGATCGGCACCAGCCACCAGAGGAAGCTCGGGTTCAGCCAGATCACCAGCAGGGCCCAGAAGAAGCCCAGCAAGGTTTGCGGACCGTGGCGTTTTACCGCTTCGCTCCACGGCGTGGAGTCGTCGTCACGTTGCGGCGAGTTCCAGGTCGCGGCCCAGCCGAGGAACGCGGCGAGCACGAAACGGGTGTGGAAAATCATCCGCACCGGCGCCAGCAGCATGGAGAACAGCATCTCCAGCAGCATCGACAGGGTCACCTTGAACTTGCCACCGAACTCTTTCGCGCCCTTGGCCCAGATCAGGATGATGCTCAGCAACTTCGGCAGGAACAGCAGCACGATGGTCGTCGAGAACAGCGCGATCGCCTTGTCCGGGTGCCATTGAGGCCACAGTGGATAAAGCTGGCGTGGTTCGAGGAAGTACTGCGGCTCCATCAGCGTGTTGACCGCCAGCAGCGCCGTCGACAGCACGAGGAAGAAGAACCACAACGGCGCCGACAGGTAAGACATCACGCCGGTCAGAAACACCGCCCGGTGAACCGGGTGCATGCCTTTGACCAGGAACAGGCGGAAGTTCATCAGGTTGCCGTGGCACCAGCGACGGTCACGCTTGAGCTCGTCCAGCAGGTTCGGCGGCAGTTCTTCGTAGCTGCCCGGCAAGTCGTAGGCAATCCACACGCCCCAGCCGGCACGGCGCATCAGCGCAGCTTCGACGAAGTCGTGGGACAGAATCGCACCGGCGAACGCGCCTTTACCGGGCAACGGCGCCAGGGCGCAGTGCTCGATGAACGGCTTCATGCGAATGATCGCGTTGTGGCCCCAGTAATGGGATTCGCCCAACTGCCAGAAGTGCAGGCCGGCGGTGAACAGCGGGCCGTACACCCGGGTCGCGAACTGCTGCATGCGCGCATACAGCGTGTCCATGCCCGACGCACGCGGGGCGGTCTGGATGATCCCGGCGTCCGGCGTGGCTTCCATCAAGCGCACCAGGCTGGTCAGGCATTCACCGCTCATCACGGAGTCCGCGTCGAGCACCACCATGTACTTGTAGTCGCCGCCCCAGCGACGGCAGAAGTCGTCGAGGTTGCCGCTTTTGCGTTTTACGCGACGACGGCGGCGGCGATAGAAGATCTTGCCAAAGCCTTTGGCTTCGCGGCAGACATCCAGCCAGGCTTGTTGCTCGGCGACGCAGATGTCGGCTTCGTTACTGTCACTGAGGACGAAGAAGTCGAAGCGATCCAGGTCACCCGTAGCCGCAACCGACTCGAACGTCGCCCGCAGGCCGGCAAACACCCGCGGCACATCTTCGTTGCAGATCGGCATCACCAGAGCGGTGCGCGCATCCTTGGCGATCGGCTCATTGCCGGCGCTTTTACCGGAAATGCGATATTTGTCATGACCGGTGAGCAACTCGAGAAAGCCCATCAGCGCCGTCCAGAAACCGGCCGATACCCAGCAGAACAAAATCCCGAACAGAATCAGGATGCTGGTTTGCAGTGCATACGGCAGCACTTGCGTGACGGTTTGCAGGAATGGCTGGTGCAGGACTTCATCCAGGTCGACAAACGACCAGCCCTGGTACGGCATGATGCCTTTCATGTACCAGCCGGCGACGATGGTTTGACCGAGCATCAGTACCAGCAGGATGTAGCGCCGGATCGAACCGACCGTGCGCCAGCGAGCCGCCGGCAGTACGTTCTCATCCTTGGGCGGTGCCGGCGGATTGGTGCGACCGGTCAGACGACGCCAACCACGCACCAGGATGTTGGTGCGCCACGGCTCCGGCACGACTTTGGTCCGCCGAATCGGCGGTGTCGCCCGCAGGCAGACCCGGCCGCTGGCGTCGAGCATCAGCATTTCGGCGTCGGCCAGTTCTTCAGCGGTGTTCAGGGTCAGGCGACGACCCACCGAAGCTTGAGCAGCCTCGGTCGGCGCGTCGAACGTCGAGGACGACAGGCGTTCGTGCAACTCGCTGAACGACTTGCAGCCCGCGAGTTCCGCGCGCTGCTCGTCGGTCATCGGCAGATGCGCCAGATACTCGGCAAGAGTCTCTGGCTGTACTTGAGAATTACTCATCGGCAGGCAACTGGTAGCTCCAGGTCTCGGTCAGGACTTCTTCAGTCGGTGCCGATTCCGGTGTGGCTGGGGCCGCGTCGGCAGCTGCAGGCTGCTTGGCGTCTTTGTTGTCCTGGTCCTTGGAGTTTGCGACAGGCTTGGCTTCGGCCTGTTTGGCTTCAGCTTGCTTGGCGTCCTTGGTTTCCTTGGCTTCCTTGGCTTCCTTGTCCATTTTCTCCTGCTGCCTGGCGGCGACCTTGTCGGCCTTGGCAACGGAAGAGTTGGAGGCGGGTACGGTCTTGGCCAGGTCGGCAGTCACGATGTTCTTGACCAGTGCGGCACGCATTTCCGTGGACTTGCCCGGGTCCTTGATCTTCATGCGCAGGGTCAGGCGCCAGCCCTTGGTTTCAGGGTTGTAGCGCACGCTGTTCTCGACCAGCTCGGCATTCTCGCCAACGCTGACCTGGCTGCGAACCTCGGTATCTGCCGGCAACGCCAAAAGGGACGGGCCTTCGAAGTCCACCAGGTAGGCAACGCTGCCATCCGGCTGACGAATCAGGTTGGACTGTTTCACGTCACCGGTGGAACGCAGGGTCTGTTGGACCCAGGCGCTGTCCGGCGCATGAAGCGCGGCTTCGTCAATGGTCCAGTGCATGCGGTAGGCGACATCGAGAGGCTGGCCAGGTTCAGGCAGCTTTTCCGGGCTCCAGAAAGCCACGATGTTGTCGTTGGTTTCGTCGGCGGTCGGAATTTCGACCAGGTCCACAGAACCCTTGCCCCAATCGCCTTTCGGTTCGATCCAGGCACTCGGGCGCTTGTCGTAGCGGTCGTCGAGGTCTTCATAGTGGCTGAAGTCACGGCCACGTTGCAGCAGGCCGAAACCACGCGGGTTCTCGATGGAGAAGTTGCTGACAGCCAGGTGTTTCGGATTGTTCAGTGGGCGCCAGATCCACTCGCCGTTGCCGGCATGGATCGACAGGCCGCTGGAATCATGCAGTTCGCGACGATAGTTCAGCACTTTCGACGGCTGGTTGGCGCCGAACAGGTACATGCTGGTCAACGGCGCAATGCCAAGCTTGGCGACCTTGTCACGCAGGAACATCCTGGCCTTGACGTCGACCACGGTGTCGCTGCCCGGACGCAGGGTCAGACGATACGCACCGGTGGCGCGTGGCGAATCCAGCAGGGCGAAGATGACCAGGTGCTTGTCACCCGGTTTTGGCTGCTGAATCCAGAACTCGGTGAAACGCGGGAATTCTTCACCGGACGGCAACGCGGTGTCGATGGCCATGCCGCGGGCGGACAAGCCG
>DQGF01000421.1:5202-9832 GCA_003525045.1 Pseudomonas sp.
GGTGTCGATGGCCATGCCGCGAGCGGACAAGCCATAGGTGTGACCCTTGCCGACAACGCGGAAGTAACTCGCGCCGAGCATGGTCATGATTTCGTCTTGCTTGTCGGCCTTGTTGATCGGGTACAGCACACGGAAGCCGGCATAACCCAGTTTCTCGGTGGCTTTAGGGTCGAACTTTACGTCGCCGAAATCGAAACGCTCAGGGTCGTACTTGATCTCTTCGACGGTATTAGCTGTGATTTCGTTGATTTTCACCGGTGTATCGAAGTGCATGCCCTGGTGATAGAACGACAGCTTGAACGGGGTTTTCTGATCGGCCCACTCGGCTTTCTCGGTGCGGAAACGAATTTTCTGATAGTCCGCGAATTTCATTTCGCGGAATTCGTTCGGCAGGTTACTGCGCGGGGTTTCGTATTTCTGCCCGGCCAGTTCTTTCGCCTTGACCGATACATCATCCAGGTTGAATGCCCAAAGCTGGCCGGCGCTGAGCAGGCAAAGCAGTGCAGAGCCCGCTACCAGAGCGCTTCGTAACCGTTTGGCAGACAATTTTGGTGCATTACAGGGACTAACAATCACGAGCAACCCTCGCCGAAAACAGATCAAAAAACCAACGGCCAGTTAAAGTGCCTGCACGGTGTGCGGTGTAAAAAACCGACCCTGCGAACCACTCTTGCCAAGTTGGCGAGCATTGTTCCGACTCCTGCGGGGCTAAATGATTCCCCAACAGGTCCCGGACAAGTCTCTACCTAAGTCAAAATGGGCCAACGAACGCTGATCCCCGTAGCGCGCGATTATCTAGTAGGCCGCGTTACAACGCATCAGCGGTAACAAAGTATTTATCGCGAAAAACCCCTGTTTTCAGTCGAAAAGGGCTTAAAAAGATCTTTCAAGCGCTTTCAGGTCTGTAACAGGAAGGTGACCGGGCCATCGTTGACCAGGTGCACCTGCATATCCGCGCCGAATCTACCTGATGCCACAGTGCCATGCACCTGTTTCGCTTTGCCTAATAGATAGTCGAAGAGCTCTTCTCCCAGGGCCGGAGGGGCAGCGGTCGAAAAACCCGGACGCAACCCGCTCTTGGTATCGGCGGCGAGGGTGAACTGAGAGACCAGCAGCAACCCGCCGTCGACATCCGCCAAGGACAGATTCATCTTGCCCTCGGCGTCGCTGAATACTCGATAGTTAAGCAGCTTATGCAGAAGTTTGTCGGCATTGGCCCGAGTATCCTCTGGCTCGACCGCCACCAGCACCAGCAAACCCTGATCAACCGCACCAACCACCTCCCCCGCCACCTCGACGCGCGCGCCTCGCACGCGTTGCAGCAGACCCTTCATGCTTCCTCAGGCGCCAGATCGAGCAGACGACGGGCCATCAGATCGGCGGCACGCACCAGTGCATCGGTAATGCCCGGTTCCGAAGCGGCATGGCCAGCGTCACGGATGACCTGCAATTCACTGTTCGGCCAGTTTTGATGCAGTTCCCAGGCATTATCCAGCGGGCAGATCACGTCGTAGCGACCGTGGACGATCACCCCGGGCAAATGGGCGATCTTGCCCATGTCGCGAATCAGTTGGTTGGGTTCAAGGAACGCCTTGTTGGTGAAGTAATGACATTCGATGCGGGCGATGGACAACGCGCGCTGTGGCTCGGAGAAGCGATCGACCACCAGCGGATTCGGACGCAGGGTCGCCGTCCGTCCTTCCCACATGGACCAGGCCTTGGCCGCGTGCATCTGGGCGATCTGATCATTGCCGACCAGGCGCTTGTGGAAAGCCGAGAGCAAATCGTCGCGCTCATCCAGCGGGATCGGCGCGATGTAGTCTTGCCAGTAGTCGGGAAACAGGCGGCTGGCGCCTGCCTGGTAAAACCACTCGATTTCCTGCGGGCGGCTGAGAAAAATCCCGCGCAGGATCAGACCGTGTACACGCTCTGGATGGGTTTGCGCGTAAGCCAGCGCCAGGGTCGAACCCCAAGAGCCGCCGAACAACACCCATTTGTCGATCCCCAAGTGCTTGCGGATCCGCTCGAGGTCGGCGACCAGATCCCAGGTGGTGTTGTTTTCCAGGCTGGCGTGGGGGGTGGAGCGACCGCAACCGCGCTGGTCGAAAGTTACAATTCGATACAGGTTCGGATCGAAGTACCGGCGGCTCTGGGCATCACACCCGGCGCCTGGGCCGCCGTGGATAAACACTACCGGCAAACCTTCCGGTGAACCGCTTTCGTCGACATACAGCGTGTGAGTTGCATCGACGGCCAGATCGTGCCGGGCGTGGGGTTTGATCTGCGGGTACAAAGTCTGCATTGCGCGCTCCGTAAGGGGTCGAGGTCATCCCTGGGGGGACTTCTATTATTCTGCCGTCCGGCATCATAAACCCGAATTACGTCAGAGCACGATCCCTGTAGGAGCGAGCTTGCTCGCGAAGGTCGTAAACGAAAACGCGCCAAGTCTGACACCCCGCGGCGCCCTCAAGTTTTTCGCGAGCAAGCTCGCTCCTACAGTGATTGGTGATCGCGCCGAACCTGTTATCCGTAGTGCTTTTCACCCCACGCCAACAACCCTTGCAACAATTGCTTGAGCACAACCTGAGTCGACTCTGCCAGATCCGGGCGATAACGGAACGGCTCGAACTCATCCATGTAGGTGCACTGGCCCAGCTCCAGTTGCACCGCATGAATATTCTCGGCCGGGTTACCGTAATACCGGGTGATGTGGCCGCCCTTGAAGCGACCGTTCAGCACATGGCTGTATTCGCCGTGGCGCGCGCAAATGGCTTCCAGTTGACTGGCCAGCTGTGGATCGCAACTGGCACCATTGAAGGTGCCGAGGTTGAAGTCCGGCAGTTTGCCGTCGAACAGGTGCGGGATGATGGAGCGGATCGAGTGCGCATCGAACAATAATGCGTAGCCAAACTCGGCTTTCAACCGCGCCAGCTCGTTCTGCAACGTGCTGTGATACGGCGTCCAGATCTGCTCAAGATAAGTCGCCCGCTCCGCTGCCGACGGCTGCGTGCCCTCACGGAACAATGGAATTCCATCGAACAGCGTCGCCGGATACAGACCGGTAGTCGCGCCTACGTACAAGGGCTTGTCATCCGAAGGTCGGTTCAGGTCTATGACAAACCGCGAATACTCGGCGGCCAAGGTGCTGGCCCCCAGTTCGGCGGCGAATTGGTAAAGCCGGGGGATGTGCCAGTCGGTGTCCGGCAGGCTTTTCGCGTCGGCAATCAACCCGGCTTCGACCGCCGGGGTCAGGCGCAGGCCGGCGTGGGGCATGCTGATCAGCAGCGGCACACGGCCTTGTTTGAAGTTCAGAACCTTATCCACAACTGCTCTCCTGAATGCTTGTTTCGACGCCGTGACGCACGACGCGTTTTTCCAAGTCACCGCCCAGCCAGTACGACAGGTCGGCGGGACGATCGATTTGCCAGGCGACGAAGTCCGCGACTTTGCCAACTTCCAGCGAACCGTGGGTTTCAGCCATGCCCAGCGCGGTGGCGGCATGAATCGTGGCGCCAGCCAAGGCTTCTTCCGGGGTCATGCGGAAACAGGTGCAAGCCATGTTCAGCATCAAGCGCAACGACAGCGCCGGCGAAGTACCGGGGTTGAGGTCGCTGGCGATGGCAATTTTCACGCCGTGTTTGCGCAGGGCTTCCATCGGCGGCAATTGGGTTTCGCGCAGGAAGTAAAACGCCCCTGGCAGCAACACCGCGACAGTACCGGACTCAGCCATGGCAATGGCGTCGTCTTCAGTCATGAATTCCAGATGATCGGCCGACAGTGCGTGGTAACGCGCTGCCAGACTCGAACCGTGCAGGGACGACAATTGCTCGGCATGCAACTTCACCGGCAGGCCCAGTTCCTGTGCGGTGATGAACACGCGCTCGACCTGCGCCGGCGAGAACGCCAGGTATTCGCAGAACGCATCCACCGCATCCACCAGCCCTTCGGCGGCCAGGGCCGGAAGCATTTCAGCGCAGATGTGGTTGATGTAGTCGTCAGCGCGATCCGCGTATTCCGGTGGCAAAGCGTGGGCGGCCAGGCAGGTGCTGCGCACGTTGACCGGCAGTTCGGCGCCAAGACGGCGGATGACCCGCAGGATCTTGCGCTCGCTGGCCAGATCCAGACCGTAGCCGGATTTCATCTCGACCGTGGTCACGCCATCGCGGATCAGGCTTTTCAGACGTTTGGCGGCGCTGGCGAACAGTTCGTCCTCGGTCGCCGCGCGAGTGGCGCGCACGGTGCTGGCGATGCCGCCACCTTTTGCGGCGATCTCCGAATAGCTGACGCCTTGCAGGCGCTGTTCGAATTCACCACTGCGGTTGCCGCCGAACACCGTGTGGGTGTGGCAGTCGATCAGGCCCGGAGTGACCCAGGCCCCGTTCAAGTCGTTGGCGGCCGGGTATTCGCCGGGCGGCAGTTCAGCGCGTGGGCCGATCCACTCAATGTGCGCACCGGACGTCACGATGGCCGCATCCTCGATGATCGAGTAGACGCCTTGCGCCATGGTTGCGACGTGGCAGTGTTGCCAGAGAGTTTTCATCCCGAGTTCCTCGTCTTGTTCAAAATCGATTCGCGGGCAAGCCTGCTCCCACAGGGGGTTGTGTGAACACTGAAGATCCAATGTGGGAGC
>DQGF01000282.1:0-401 GCA_003525045.1 Pseudomonas sp.
CCCCAACAATATCGTCGCCAGAATCACCGTCGAAGCACCGCCGATACGCGTGGAGATTTGCGCGAACGGCATCAACGACATGCGGTTGGACGCCGACAGGATCGCCACATCCCCGGTGCCGCCCAGGCCGCTGTGGCAGCAGGTCACGATGGCTGATTCGATGGGGTACATTTTCATCAGGTTGCCGATGAAAAAACCGGCAATCGTCATCGAAACCACTACGGACACACAGACCAGCACATAGCCGACCGAAAACACTTTCACCACGCTATCGAGCGGTACATAGAGCATGCCCAAACCGATCATGACCGGCCAGATGAAGGCCGCGGAAACCAGTTTGTAGAAGGTGTTGGCGCCTTTCTCCAGCTTTTCCGGCAGGACTCGCATGTACTTGAACAGCA
>DQGF01000282.1:730-2249 GCA_003525045.1 Pseudomonas sp.
GTACTTGAACAGCACGGCCGCCAGGATCATCATCACCGGACCTGGAATGCCGACGACTTTCTCCAGCAGACCGCCGAGGATGAAGAACGCGCAGATCACCAGCACCCCTGCGCCCATGATCCGGAAGTCGACCACGGAGCCGGTCTCTTCCTTGACCTGGAATTTATCGTTCTCGGACTTGACCCGAATCAGCGAACCCTCGCCATTGAGGTGCGGGCGCTTGATCGCCAGGCGGGCCAGATAACCGGCGCAGATGATCGCGGCGATGTTGCCGACCACGGCGGCCGGCGCCAACTGTGCGACGTAGATATCCGGCGTCCCGCCGAGAATGGCCGAGTAGGCCAGCGACAGTGGCAGGATCCCTTCGCCAATGCCGCCGCCAATGATTGGCACAATGATAAAAAAGAAGGTGTGGTAGACGCTGTAGCCCACCAGTTTGCCCACGATCAGGCCGCTCGCCACGGCGGCCAGGGTGCCGACCAGCAAGGGAATGAACATCCGGAGCATGCCCTGGACCAGGATAAAGCGGCTCATCCCGAGGATGCTGCCCACCACCAGGCTCGCAATCACAAAGTATAAAAAGTTCGCCTCCTTCATTAACATCTTGGTCGCGTCAATCGTGGCGGGGCCGAAGAAGCCGAAGAACACCAGCACCGAAGGCAGCATCAGGCACAGGATCGCGCCGCCACCGATTTCCTTGAGGATCGGCAGACGCTGACCCATCTGGCCGAAGAACACGCCCATGGTCATGATCACGGCGAGGCCGCCGATCATGTTTTTCGGCAGAAAACCCAGGTGGGCCGAGAGGAAAACAATCAGGGCGATGCCAAGAAAAATCGGTAAGGGGATCACGCCTATTTCATAGGCGCACAGGTTGCGTAAGCGTTGACGAAATCCGCCATCACGGACTTCATCGAGGTTCAGGGGTTGCTCATAAGACTTGTTCATGGTGCTCATTCCTCATGTTTGTTTTTATCGAGGATTCAAGGAAACGTACGGCTGACCGGTCACGGATCACTCGTCGGTAGAACGATGGTATCCTTCGCAAATCATGAGATAAACCGCGGAAGTATGAGGCATATGAACACGAATCGTGATCAATTTCCCCTGCCTGAAGATCTGAAGGTGTTTCTGACGGTGGTTCGGAAAAACGGCTTTGCCAGCGCCGCGGAAGAGCTGGGTTATTCACCGGCCTACATCAGTAAACGGATCTCGGTGCTGGAAACCACGCTCGCCACGCGCTTGCTGCACCGTACCACCCGGCGCATCGCATTGACCGACGATGGTGAACGGGTGCGGGTGTGGGCTGAGAAATTGCTGGGCGATCTTGACGATTTCCTGGGCGAAATCGCCGAGGCGCGGCACCAGCCAAGCGGCTCCCTGCACATCTGCAGCAGCTTCGGTTTTGGCCGTAACCATGTCGCGCCGGCCATCTGCAAGCTGTCGCAAACCTACCCGAAACTGGAAATGCGCCTGGACGTATTCGATCGCGTGGTCGATATCGTCAGTGAGGGATTCG
>DQGF01000282.1:2556-3092 GCA_003525045.1 Pseudomonas sp.
AGGGATTCGATCTGGAGATCCGCGTGGGCGATGACCTGCCGGGCCAGCATCTGGGCCGCAAACTGGTGAGCAATCGGCGGGTGCTCTGTGCCACGCCCGACTACCTGGAACGACGAGGCGTGCCGCAATCGCTGGATGATTTGAAAGACCATGATTGCCTGGTGCTCAAGGAGCGCAATAACGCCTTCGGGGTCTGGGAACTGACGAAAGACGGGCAGCAGGAATCGGTGCGGGTCAGCGGCCCCTTGTCCTCCAACAACGGCGAGATTGTTCTGGAATGGGCGCTGAGTGGCGGCGGGGTGTTGTTGCGCTCGATGTGGGACGTCAAACCAATGTTGGAGCAAGGGCGCCTGGTGCAGGTGCTTCACGAATACACCCAGAGCGCCAACGTCTGGGCGGTGTATCCGACCCGGCTCAGCCAGTCCGCGAAGTTGCGGGTGTGCGTCGAGTTTCTGGAGGAGTACTTCCGCGAGCTGTCGGTTGAGTGAGGCCTGAGCGATAAATTGCCCACGCTCCCTGTAGGAGCGGGCTTGCCC
>DQGF01000018.1:0-226 GCA_003525045.1 Pseudomonas sp.
TAAAAAATTAGCAACATTGATAATTTTGGAATAACGAAAAGCGCCGCAAAAAAAGCCTCGCCCCGGCAGGGCGAGGCGAGGCTTTTCGTAAAATCAATTACATGAAGCTATAGGTGTAGTTGAAGATCAGACGGGTCTGGTCCTGGTCGGCGATACCGGTATCGCTGCCACGATAGGTGCCATGACGCAGCGTCGTGCCGAAACCTTTGAGGGGACCCTGCTGGAT
>DQGF01000018.1:519-2549 GCA_003525045.1 Pseudomonas sp.
GACCCTGCTGGATGACATAGTCCAATCGCAAGTCGCGTTCCCACTCGGACTGATCGCCGCCAGTGCCGTTGGCGGCCTTGATGTTATCGCCATGCAGGTAGGCGACCGAGGTTTTAAGACCCGGAACCCCCAGAGAGGCGAAGTCGAGGGTGTACTGACCGAAGGTGGTGTTCTCACCGGCACGGACGAACCCGTTGACCATGGCATCGGTAAACAGATAGAAGCTCGAGCCCCCGGCCCCTTCGTTGCGACCGTTGCCATCGACAACGTTACCCTGGTTCAGATAAACGAAGCCGCCGTCATCGCTGACACGCTGATGACCAAGCAGGAAGGCGTTCGGACCCAGGGTATAGGTGAACATGGCGCTCCAGGTCTTGTTATCGACCTCGCCCGGGTTCTTGGCGAAACCACCGTTGTTATTGAACCGGTAGCCCGCATCGCCGTTCTTGCCATCGGAGCTGCTGTCGAAATAGCGCAGGTCCGTCTTGAACGACTGGTTGGCGCTGATCGGGAGAACGTGTACCAGGCCGAGGAAGTTCTGCTTGTAGTAGTCTTCCAGGTTCGCATAGTAGTACTGCAGGGTGAGGTCCTTGGTGACCTTCCAGTCCGCACCGGCATAACGGAATTTGTTGCTTTCCTCGGTACCGCCAGCCACTGCCAGACCGGTGGTGTTGGACGAAGCGCGACCCGCCGCGTGTTCGAGCTGGCCGACGTTAAACGTCACGTTGTCGATTTCCTTCGAGGTGATGGTGCCACCTTCAAAGGTCTGGGGCAGCAGACGGCTGTCGTTCGCTACCAGAATCGGCATGTTGGGTTGCAGGGCGCCACCATAGTGGGCCTCGGTCTTCGAGAAGCGCGCCTTGACGTTACCTGCCACGCGACTGTACGTGTCCGATGCCGAACCGTCGGTGTCGCTCGGGAAGAATGAGTTGTTATCCGGGTGATGACCCCGGCCACCATCGAGGTGGATACCGACGAGCGCCTGGGCGTCGAAACCGAAACCGACAATACCTTGCGTGAAGCCGGACAGATAATCGAACTTCAGGCCTTCAGCGGTCTCTCGCTGATCCGCGCCGCCATCGCGATTATCGCTGTTGTAATACATGGTGCGGGAACTGACGGAAGCCTTGCTGTCTTCGATGAAACCCGCGGCGCCTGCCTGCTGCGCCAAAACCCCTACGGCCACGGCCAGGGCCAAGGTGGACTTGTTCATTGTGTCGCTCCTCTCGTTTCTAATTTTTGTATTCCTGGCTCTGGGTCGTTTGCCCGGAATCCTAAGATGGGCGATTAGCGCCAGACCGTGACTCACAAGTCAATCGTAACTATGTGTGTCTACGACCATAGTCTAATCCGCGGTTATGGAGTCTTTGTGGGGTCATGAATTCGTCATAAACCCAAAAAGAATTATTAAATTCTTTTTTCATACCTTATAGGAATACAGCTGATCCCCGAAATAGAGCCTTGGACCCAAAAACTAATTCCTAAATGGTATTTTAAAGATAGTTTTTAGATCGATTAGCGTTGACGCAATTCGGAAACATTTCCCTCCCGAAAGGCGAAGCCATGACGACCAAACGCGCACTATCCGGTCCAATTATTACAGTTTATGTATCGCTCGCATTTTCCCTTACAGCCCATGCAGCAAGCCTCAATGCCGCCGAAGCCTTGGTGGGCGCAATGGCAGTGGATGCCGAAAAGTATCCTGAAGTCGTAGCTCGATTCGCCAAGGTGACGCTGGACTCGTTCGCCGAATATGCCGCGCAGGGTTCAAGCTTCCCGGATGCCAAGGCTCAGCAGACCACCGCCCTGCTGGACGGTGGCACGGCTAAGGCGATTGGTGAGACGGCGAAGTTCTTGAAAGAACAAGGGAAGGTAGAGACGGTGCTGGCGGATTATTCGCCGTATGTCAGTGCCAAATTCGTCACGGACTAACGCACTTTTACCCTTGTAGGAGCGAGGCTTGCCCGCGAAGGCGTCATCAAGGACAACAGATCAATCGAGTCGTCTGCTTCGCGGGCAAGTCGGATCGC
>DQGF01000018.1:2873-7168 GCA_003525045.1 Pseudomonas sp.
GCACCGCTCGCTCCTACAGGTTCGGGGTCGCCCGGCTTAAATGGTTTTTTCGAAGATCTTCGAATTACGCTGATAGTTGTACAGCGATGCCCGAGCCGACGGCAGGCGTTCGACACTGCTCGGCACAAACCCACGCTCGCGAAACCAGTGAGCGGTGCGGGTAGTCAGTACAAACAAGGTTTTCAGCCCCTGCGCCCGCGCGCGGGTTTCGATCCGCTCCAGCAACTCATCCCCGCGCCCGCCATGACGGTACTCCGGGTTCACCGCCAGACACGCCAGCTCCCCGGCATCCGAATCGGCAATCTGATACAGCGCCGCACAGGCGATGATCATGCCTTCGCGCTCGACCACGCTGAACTGCTCGATCTCACGCTCCAGCACCTCGCGGGAGCGGCGCACCAGAATCCCCTGCTCTTCCAGCGGGCTGATCAAATCCAGCAACCCCCCGACGTCTTCGATGGCCGCTTCGCGCACCACTTCGAATTGCTCCTGGGCCACCAGCGTACCGCCACCGTCACGGGTGAACAGTTCGGTGAGCAGCGCACCGTCTTCGACATAACTGACAATATGACTGCGGGCGACCCCCCCGCGACAGGCCTCAGCGGCCGCATCCAGCAGTTCGCCCTGGTAGTTGCTGCCCAAACGCTGCAAATGCGCCGGTACCTGTTGTGGACGCAACTCGCGCACCAGACGACCATTTTCATCGATCAAGCCCAGGTCTGCGCCAAACAGCAGCAGTTTGTCCGCCCCCAGGTCGATGGCCGCGCGGGTGGCGACGTCTTCGCAGGCGAGATTGAAAATCTCACCGGTCGGCGAGTAGCCCAACGGCGACAGCAGCACGATGGAGCGCTCGTCCAACAGGCGATTGATGCCCTTGCGATCGACCCGACGCACTTCACCGGTGTGGTGATAGTCGACACCTTCCAGCACGCCGATCGGCCGCGCCGTCACCAGGTTGCCGCTGGCCACTCGCAGGCGCGAGCCCTGCATCGGCGATGAGGCCATGTCCATGGACAGTCGCGCTTCGATGGCGATGCGCAGCTGGCCTACCGCATCGATCACGCATTCAAGGGTCGCGGCATCGGTGATGCGCATGCCGTGGTGGTAATGCGGAGTAAGGCCGCGCGTGGCAAGGCGGGTTTCGATTTGCGGGCGGGAACCGTGCACCAGCACCAGCCGCACGCCCAAGCTGTGCAACAGCACCAAATCGTGGACGATATTGCCGAAGTTCGGGTGCTCCACGCCGTCCCCGGGGAGCATGACGACAAAGGTGCAATCGCGGTGAGCGTTGATGTAGGGCGAAGCGTGACGAAGCCAATTAACGTATTCGGGCATGAACCTGGGCCTGTAATAAATAGCAGCCAAAAAATGGGCGAAACTGAAAAACGCACAGCGGGCTGATGGTTATCGTCGGAACAGGCTTGGCGACACGCGTGCTCTCCTCATGAATACGGGTTTAAACATCGGCAATTTAACCGCCCCCCTACAAGGTTATGCATCTAACCGACCGGCGTTGGTTTTTGAGCCGGTGTCAGGCAGTAATGTTCAATCAGTTGACGTAATAGATGCACCGTAGGCTGCAAACGTGACATTTCGAGGTATTCCCCCGGTTGGTGGGCGCAGGCAATATCCCCAGGGCCAAGTACCAGTGTTTCGCAGCCAAGACGCTGAAGATAAGGCGCTTCGGTGCCGAATGCCACTGCTTCGGCGCGATGACCGGTGAGCTTTTCCGCGACCCGGACCAATTCCGCATCCTCGGCCTGTTCAAAGGGCGGCACTTCAGGGAACAGCGGCGCGTAATCGATCTTCACCTGATGCCGCTCGGCAACGGGTCTGAGCTTCTGCCATATCTCCGCACGCAGCACTTTGGGGTCCATGCCCGGCAACGGCCGCAGATCGAACTCCAGCGAGCACTGGCCGCAAATGCGGTTGGGGTTGTCGCCGCCATGAATGCAGCCGAAGTTCATGGTCGGCTGCGGCACACTGAACTGCGGGTTACGGTATTCGCGCTGCCACAACAGGCGCAGTCCGCGCAGTTCACCGATGGCATCGTGCATGGCTTCGAGGGCGCTGTGGCCCAGGCGTGGATCCGAGGAATGACCGCTCTGGCCGAGAATGTCGATGCGCTCCATCATGATGCCTTTGTGCATCCGGATCGGCTTCAGTCCGGTCGGCTCGCCGATCACCGCGGCACGCCCCAATGGTCGCCCGGCTTCAGCCAGGGCTCGCGCCCCGGACATCGAGCTTTCTTCATCACAGGTAGCGAGAATCAGCAGCGGCTGCTTGAACGGTTGATCGAGCAGAGGAATGACGGCCTCGATGACCAGGGCGAAAAAGCCCTTCATGTCGCAACTGCCCAGCCCGACCCAGCGGCCATCGACTTCGGTCAGTTTCAGCGGATCGGTCTGCCACAGCCCGCCGTCGTACGGCACGGTGTCACTGTGACCGGCGAGGACGAGGCCACCGGGGCCGGAACCGAAACTGGCCAGCAGATTGAATTTGCCGGGGCTGACTTGCTGGATATCGCAGGCAAAACCCAGGTCGCCCAACCACGTCGCCAGCAAGTCGATCACCGGACGGTTGCTTTGATCGAGGCTGGCCTGGGTACAGCTGACGGACGGTGTAGCGATCAGCGCAGCGAATTGATCTTTCATGGACGGCAAAGGCATCGCTGACTCCAGTTCCCGAATTGAAGTCCATCATAGAACCATCCGGCGACAGGAATAAACCGTCGCGGCACGAAGGCTCGATGAGTCCTGTACACTGCACGACCTTGGCAGCCACACATTCCCCCGGCTGCGCTCCCGATTCTGGATTTTCCGGCCATGCAGAAAGAAACCGAAATCAAACTCCGCGTCAGCCGCGAAACCCTCGCCGCTCTGCGCGAGCACCCGCTCCTGAAAAAACGCAACAAAAGTGGCTGGGAACGCCGTGAACTGATGAATCAGTACTTCGACACGCCTGAGCGCGACCTGGCCCGCGCCAAGGTTGCCCTGCGCCTGCGCCGCGATGGCGAAGAAGTGATTCAGACCCTCAAGACCCGCGGCCAGAGCGTTGCCGGTCTGTCCGAGCGTAACGAGTACGACTGGAACCTGCCGAAAGCCAAGCTCGACGTAAAAAAACTCGACGGCGAATGCTGGCCTGAAGAGCTGGCCGAGCTGGACAAGAAAACCCTGAAGCCGATCTTCACCACCGACTTCGTCCGCGAACGCGCCGAAATCGCCTGGGGCCGCGGCAAGACCAAAGTGGTCATCGAAGCCGCGCTGGACCTGGGCCACGTTATCGTCGGCAAGCAGAAAGAAGAGATCTGCGAGCTGGAGTTGGAGCTGCGCGAAGGCGAGCCGGCCGCGCTGCTGGAATTGGCCGCCGAGCTGGCCGCGACCCTGGCCCTGATGCCGTGTGACATCAGCAAGGCCGAGCGCGGTTATCGCCTGTACGACGCCCACAGCTACTCGTTGAGCCTGCCGGCACCGCAAATCAGCGCCGAAACCCCGCTGGATGACGCGTTCGCCGCGCTGAGCTGGCACTTGCTCAGCAGCAGCCAGCGCCTGGCCGAGCAGTATCGCTTCAATGGTCACTGGCGCCTGCTGCAGGACTGGGTCGAGAACCTCGCGGAATTGCGTGCGTTGCTCGGCAGCCTGGGTCAAGCCGCTCCGCGTCAGTCGACTCACGATCTGCGGGTCGCGCTGGACGCCTTGCTGGAAGACTGGCGTCCACTGGTACAAGCCGGTCTGGACGACGAAGACGTGCGTAAAGCCGCTCCGGAACAGTTCCTCGAAGAACTGGAAGACCCACGCTGGGGCCTGTTCTCCCTGAACACCTCGCGCTGGTTGCTGGCCCGCACCTGGGCCGCCGATCGCAACACCCGCGGCAATCGCCAGGGCGCCGCGCAATTGGGCAGCTGGTTGCCACGCCTGTTGGGTGAGGAAGCCAACTCGCTGCAATTGCAGCGTTATCAGCAACAGCCGGAAGACCTGGCCGAGCAACTGCCGCGCATCGAGCGCATCCAGGCCTGGATGCACCATGCCCGTGGCGTGTTGGACATTGCGGAAATGGATCGCCTGTACGGCGAACTGAACAAACTGGCACAGCTGGCCAACGAGCCGATCACCGATGAGTCGCTGGATGCGCGCAAGCAGCAGGCGATTGCGGTGTACCAGAATCGTGCCTGGAAGATGCTGCTGCGCATGTGATATCGCCTTCGCGGGCAAGCCTCGCTCCTACAGGATATGCACTGACGCCAATTCGGCGGTCGACACAAATCCTGTAGGCGCGAGGCTTGCCCGCGAAGAGGC
>DQGF01000600.1 GCA_003525045.1 Pseudomonas sp.
ATCTTGGCCGTGCTCGGGGGGTATTGGGAAATACTCACGCCATAAGACTTACTGTTGGCGTAACCGAAACTGGCGATCTTGCTATTGGCGATGTAGGTCTGGGTGCCGCCCCAGGACAGCAGGAACGGCCGGAATTCCTTCGGCGACTTGAAGGTCGCCGGGCCGTTTTCCTTCTCGCGCCAGCCGGTGATTTTGGTATCACGCACAAACAGCTGGCCGTCGTTGACCAGGAACGAACCGGCGTCCTGGGACAGGCGCAACTCCTGGGTCTGCTTGTCGATTTCCAGGATGCCCTTGTTACCGACCACGATTGGCAACTTCGCCAGGAACACACCCGGCGAGGTTTCGCTGAAGTACTGCTTGGGCACCTTCTTCGCCAGGTCCTTGAGGTTCATGTAGCCGTCGTCGATGAAAATCGCCTGCGGGATACCGTGCTGACGCACCACCCACTCGGCCATCTTGTTGTCACCGCCGATGAAGTCCTTCAACGCGGTTTCCTGCATCATCCGACGCACGCTGATTTTGCCGGCCTTGGTGCGCACGATTTTCGCGGCGATGGCTTCGGCGGTGTAGCCGGAAGTGTCCGGCAGTTTCGGTTTCTCCAGCTCCAGCGGCGCGGTCGGCGCGCTGGCGACGGTGTAGGTCTTGGCCTGTTGCAGTTCCTTGGCCACGGTGGCCGGCTTCCCTTGTTGAGGGGCTGCCGGTTCCACACTGGCGAAGACCGCCGAGCTGACCAGCAGCATCGCGCCGGCCAGCAAGGTGATCGAGCCTCTCTTCGGACTGTTCATGTGAGGAACTCCCTTCGCGGTTCGCATCAGAAGCGCCAGATCACGTCGACGAACGCACGGTGCATGTACGAGTCGACACCCTTGCCGTAGGCATCGCCGGGCTTGAACACACCGCCACGCAAACGCACCAGGGCCGAAGGCTCATCGATCGATTGACTCAAGGCCGCGGGCAGCAGGCCCTGCTTGAAGTACTTGGTGACGACCACGTCCATTTCCTGACCGAGGTCCTTGTTGCCATCTTCCAGCGGCAGGGACGTGCTGGAGAGCACGGCGCCGGTCACGTCATCGGTGTCGTTCTGCACGGCGTTGATGCCGTTGCTGCCGACCGGCTTGTTGCCGTCGACGCGCCAGAATTTGTGGTAGATCACGCTGGCGTCGTATTCGTCGTTGAGCATCCACGAGCCGAACAAAGTAGCGCTCTGCATGTTGTTCATTTCGCCGCGGAAGGCCTCGCCGAAACGGTGCACCCGCGAGCGGGTACCGGTGTAGTTCGAGCGGTTGCTTTCCAGGCCGTTCTGTTCGTAATCGGCACTGGCACGGGCATAGGCCGCACCGACTTGCCACTGCGGATCGAGGCGCAGACGCACGCCGAGGTCGGTGGCCCAACCATCAACATCGCCACTGGTTTTGGCTTGTGCCGGCGCGGTGCCGTCGGCGTTCAGCGGGTTGGACTTGTCGCGGTCGCCGCTCATGCCAGTAACGCTGCCCCAGTAATTGACGGTATTGGTGTTGCGCCAGTTATAGGCATCGCTGTCGGCGGTGAGGCCGATCCAGCTGATGTCGCCGTTCTCTTTCTTGTCCAGGGAATCGGCGGCCACACCCGGCTGCGCGTAGTCCAGCTTGCCGTCATCGTGAGTGTGATGACCGCGAATGCCGACCCAGTTGCCGGGGTTCCACTGATACGCCGCATCGGCGTAAGCGTGCAGGCGATCCTTGTCGTTGGGCGCGAGTTCGGTGAGGTCGGTGCGGTATTCGCTGAAGCGTTCGGCAACACCGACGTTGGCGCGCAACAGGGTGGTATCGAAGGTCCAGTTCAGGGCTTCGATGTTGGTGTCGCGCCATTGGCCGTCGTCATTGCGCAGGCGTTGACGACCGAGCTTGAGCATCTCGCCGGGGTAGGGCGTAAGACCGCTGTAGCCGACCCAGAACTCACGCATCGCCAAGTAGTTTTTCTTGGTCTTGCGGTCACCGTTGGCGGTGGCCTGGGTGCCGTCGCTGTCGGACTGTTGCAGGGTGTCGGTCTCGATGATGTCGGTCGACGTCACGGCCTGACCCATGGCGTAGGCGCTCCACGCGCCGCTCTCGCCATAGACCCATGGACGCAGGTCAAGACCGAGGCCGTTGACGTCGCCGCCGCTCTGCGTACCGAGGTCAGCATCGTCTTCGGACTGGGCAGTGATTTTCACATCGAGACCGTAGTTCTTGCTTTCGGTCAAAGCTGCCAGGGTCGGGCACGACCACAACAAGGCGAATGACAGGCCGATACCGGCCTTAACGAATGGATTCAACTTCATAGGGATTCCTCGCCGTCTTCTTCTTCCAGGGCATGCAGATCCAGCGTGTTCTGGCTCAAGGCACCACGAACGGCCTGTTCTTGTTTCAACAGGCGTTGGGCCTCGGCGAGCTGGGCAGGCGGCAATTGGGCTTCGAGTGTTTGCGCAAGCTCGGTGGCTTGCGGGGTGTTCTGGGCCTTGGCCAACTGGCTGAAGACATAAGCGTTAAGCGGGTCGGGCTTGGTGCCCTTGCCTTGGGAGAACAATTGGGCGATGGCGAAGTCGGCGCTGTTCTGGCCGTTGCGCGCAGCGGTCAGCAAGTGATCCAGGGCTTTCTGCGAGTAAACCTTGCCCAGGTAGCCACGGCGGTAGATCTGGCCGAGGTAGTAATCGGCGGCCACTTCTCTGCCGACGGCTTTCTGGAAGTGTTCTTCGGCGACCTTGGCGTCGGCCGGGACCATTTTGCCTTCGTAGTAGAGCTTGCCCAGCAACAGTTCGGCGCGGGGCTGGTCGGCGGCGCGGCCGTTGTCCAGGTACTTCATCATGGTGTCGACATCGCCGAGTTCCGGGAAGTCGTAAAGCAATTGCGCCAGGCTGACCCAGGAAGCGGGGTAGCCGGGTGCGATGCCTTCAAGCAGTGACTGAGCGGTTTTCTCGTCGGTCGTGCCCAGGGTGGCATCGCCTAATACGCGAGCCACGCTGTCCACGCGCTGAGCGGAAACCGCACCGCGAGCCTGGGCAGCTTGCATCTGTTTGATCAGCTCGGCCTGTTGCTCAGGCGCAGCTTTTTTCTGATAGACCGTGGCCAGCTCGACGTAGCAGATGTCGGTGGTGTTCAACGCGGCCTTGCAGATGGTTTCCACTTCGTCCAGATGCTGGTCGTAAGTGCCTTGGGTGCGATACAGCAGCACTTGGGCCAGGCCCGCTTCCGGCTTGCCTTCGGCGCGCCACTGGCTGATCTGCTGCTGGGCGTTGACGTTGGGGAAGCTGTGGGGATATTGCAGGTACAGCATCGCCAACGGAATCAGGGTGTTGCCTTCGCCATTGGCCGAGGCTTTTTTCAACAGGCCTTCGGCTTCCTGCTGTTCGGCTTCGGTGGAACCGGGTTTGGCCACCAGCAGACGACCCAGGCGCGCCTGAGCCCGCGGCGAGACGCTGGCCGCGGCACGGTAAGTCGCCTCGGCCTGTTTCATCTGCGCCGGGTCACGGCTGTCGACCTGGATATCGGCCAGGCCAACCTGGGCTTCGCTGTAGCCCAGGTCTGCCAGTTGCTTGTAGTTTTGCGCCGCCAGCGCGGTATCGCCGCGCTTGAGGGCTTCGTTGGCCAGACGCTGGTCGGGCAGGCCGGCGCAACCGGCCAGGCTCACAGCCAATGCAACGGCACACAGTGAGCCCATGTGGGAGCGGGCTTGCTCGCGGAGGCTGCGGCTCGGTGCATCAGACAAACCGAGTTGACCCCTTCGCGAGCAGGCTCGCTCCCACAGGGTTTGCGGTGTTGTGAGGATAGTTGGAGTCATCACGGGCATGTCCTCTGTTTAAAGACCGGCGGCCATGGCTTTGTCGATCAGCCAGTTCAGGTTCGGACCACGGGTGCTGTTCACTTCAACCGGGCGACCGGCGAAAGCGCTGTCCAGTGGTTCGTCAGGCTTGATCTGCACGCGGATGTCGGACGACAGGTCGGCACTTTTCAGGCTGGTGCTGCTGACGATCTTGCCGCTGCGGGTTTTGTCTTCGCCGGCGATCTGGAAGCTGACGGTGCTGCCTGGCAGCACGTCGCCGAACTGGCGATAGGAGAAGCGCGCTTCAACGTTGGCTTCGCTGTTACGCGGCACCAGTTGGAAGATCACGTCGCCTTTGCTGGCGTACTGACCGTCGGCAACCAGTTGCTGCGCCACGGTGCAATCGCATGGCGAGGTCAGGGTGCCGGTCATCTGTTTGCCGAACAGTTCTTCAACCTTGGCCGGTTGCAATTGATCTTCGTCAAGATGGCCCTTGAGCACGTCGAGCATGCTGGTGCTGAAGGTCGCCAGTGGAGCGCCTTTGGCGGCAATGCCGTCGGGTTTGATCAGGCTCTGCACAGTACCGTCGCGCGGCATGGTGATGTTCATGCCCGCCACGCTGACCAGACCGGCCTGGGCGTGGCTGACGAAGTACATGCCGTACACCGACTTGAAGATGAAACCGAAGGCCGTCAGGCCGACGAGGAAAATCGCCAGGCTGAAGGTCACCGCACGCAGACGACCGAACGGAGTCATGCCGTGGCCGCCATCCTTGACCTTGCGCGCCTTGGTGAAGTTGTCGCGCTGCAGGGTCGCCAACACTTCACCCATGCTGACGATGTCGCCGGCCAGGTGAGAGGTGATCAGGTGGCGCAGGGTGGAGATGTCTTGCGGTTCCAGGTTCTGGAACTGGCAACCGGCACGCCCGGTCTGGCGATCGAAGGAGCGTACTTGCAGCTCCACGTCCATGGCCAGGCCGAGGTTATCGATGACAAATTGCAGGCGAGCCTTGTAGACCTCACCGATCTTGAGTGGCAACTGACCGGCGTTGAAGGCCAGGCCGCCAGCGGAGAGGTCGATGACTCGAGCTTCTACCGGGGTCCGGTCAGGACCGAAGAAGCGCAGCTTGGCCGGGATTTTCACTCGGGCGTGTTGGCGCTGGGCTTCTGACTCATGCACTACGTTGGCGTTGACGGCGGTATTCATATGGACGATTTCCTAGTTAATTCAGGCGAGTTCGGTCAGACCATCATCAGCAGCACGGCAACAAAAATGCTGCCGGCGGAGAAGGTCATGGTCCGAGACGACCAGGTGTTGAACCAACGTTGAAAGCTGGCGAGATCACGGGTCAATTTGGTGTCCTGGCGAGTCCAGGATTGTTGGTCGAGGCGGAAGAACACGTAGATCTTCACCAGCGCGCCGACGATCTGGTTGTAATACAGAATGATCGGGTAGGCCGGGCCGATTCGGTGACCGGAGCACGACAGCAGCAGGGTCAGGATCAGGCGGGTCAGGCCGATCCACAGCAGGTACGCGAGGATGAACGCGCCGCCGTACTTGAAGCTGGCGATGATGGCTACGGTCAGGCCGAGCAGGGACGTCCACATCGACACACGTTGGTCAAACAGCACCACCGAGGTGAACAGACCGAGGCGTTTCATCCCCAGGCCCAGTGCGCGGGAGTTCTGGCGCAGGTTGTTGCCGTACCAGCGGAACATCAGTTTGCGGCTGGCCTTGATGAAGCTTTTTTCCGGCGGGTGTTCCACGGTGTGGATCGCCGCGTCGGGGACGTAGAAAGTGTCGTAGCCCAGGCGCATCAGGCTGAACCAGCTCGACTTGTCGTCACCGGTCAAAAACTTGAAGCGGCCCAGGCGCCAGTGTTGCAGCGAGTCGCTTTCCACGTCGGCGATGAAGTCCGGGTCGGTGACCACGGTGGCGCGGAATACCGACATCCGTCCGGTCATGGTCAGGACGCGCTTGGACAGGGCCATCGAGCACATGTTGATGTGGCGCTGGGCGAAGCGCAGTTTGTGCCACTCGGACATGACGTAGCCGCCGCGCACTTCGCAAAACTCGTTGGTGGTCAGGCCGCCGACATTGCCGAACAGCTGGAACCACGGCACGGTCTTGAGCACGACGCCTGGGGCGAGCACGGTGTCGCCATCGATCACTGCAACCACTGCGCGGTCGTCCGGCAGGTGGCGAGAGATGGCGCGGAAACCGTAGGCCAGGCCGTCACGCTTGCCGGTGCCGGGAATACGCACGAAGTCGAGTTTGACGCGATCCGGCGGGTTCATCCGGGCCCAGAGGCTTTTCACCAGCAGCTCATCGGACATTTCGACGATGGAGCAAACCATGGTGGCCGGCAGGCCGCAGTCGATCGCTTCGCGGATCACCGAGCTGTACACCTGAGCGGTGGTCAGCGCGTCGATACGAAAACTGGTGACCATCAGGTACACGTGCGACGGGTCTGCCGCTTTGCCCAGCTTGCGCACTTTGCGCCGCAGGTGCGGGTAGACCACGTACAGAAACAGCATGCCGCGCAGAAAGTGCGTGGCACCCATCGAGTAACGCCAGATCCCGATGAAACCGATCAGGAAGATAAAGTCCTTCGACTCGGAGTCGAACGTGGACGAAGGCAACGCCATGGCGATGCCCATTAATAAACTTAGGTAAAACAGCCAACCGGCGGCCTGAAGTAGGCCGTGCTTTAGCCTGTGCATAATCGGAATCCTAAAGTCAGTTGCAAGCCCCAAGCTTCAAGCTCCAAGTGAGGAGCTTTAAACTTGCGGCTTGGAGCTTGGAGCTTGCGGCTGCTTTACCAGCAGATGCCTTCGGTGCGACCGCTGACGCTGGTGGCTTGAGACATGAAACCGACCAGGTCGATCACTTGCTTGCCGTGTGGTGCCTGATGCGCCAGTGCACGGAATTTCTCGTCACGGTTGCCGAGGATGATCACGTCGCAGTTGTCGATCACGTTGTCGAAGTCGGCGTTGAGCAAGGACGAGACGTGAGGGATCTTCGACTCGATGTAATCCTTGTTCGCGCCGTGAACACGAGCGTATTCGACGTTGCTGTCGTAGATGCTCAGGTCGTAGCCCTTGCCGATCAGCATTTCCGCGAGGTCAACCAGCGGGCTTTCGCGCAGGTCATCGGTGCCGGCCTTGAAGCTCAGACCCAGCAGGGCGATTTTGCGTTTGCCATGGCTGGAGACGATGTCGAAGGCGTTCTGCACCTGGGACACGTTACTGCGCATCAGCGAGTTGAGCAGCGGTGCTTCCACGTCCAGAGAACCGGCGCGGTAGGTCAGGGCGCGAACGTCCTTGGGCAGGCAGGAGCCGCCGAACGCGAAACCAGGGCGCATGTAGTACTGGGACAGGTTCAGCGTCTTGTCCTGGCAAACCACTTCCATCACTTCACGACCATCGACGCCGACAGCCTTGGCGATGTTGCCGATCTCGTTGGCGAAGGTCACCTTGGTGGCGTGCCATACGTTGCAGGTGTACTTGATCATCTCGGCGACAGCGATGTCCTTGCGGATGATCGGTGCGTCGAGCTCTTCGTACAGCGATTGCAGAACGTCGCCCGAAGCCTTGTCGAACTCGCCGATGACGGTCATCGGTGGCAGGTCGTAGTCGGCGATCGCGGTGCTTTCACGCAGGAACTCAGGGTTCACCGCGACACCGAAATCGACACCGGCTTTCTTGCCGGAGCAGTCTTCGAGGATCGGGATCACGACGTTGGCCACGGTACCCGGCAACACGGTGCTGCGAACCACGATGGTGTGGCGGGTGGTCTTGTCACGCAGGACAAAACCGATCTCGCGGCACACGGCTTCGATGTAGTTCAGTTCCAGGTCGCCGTTTTTCTTGCTCGGCGTGCCGACGCAAATCATCGACAGGTCGGTATCGCGAATCGCTTCGGCGAAGTTGGTCGTGCCGCGCAGGCGGCCCGTCTCGATACCCTGTTGCAGAAGTTCGCCCAGACCCGGTTCAACGATCGGCGATTTGCCGGCATTGATCATATCGATCTTGTCTTTGGCGACATCGACGCCAATGACGTCATGGCCCCGTGCAGACAGGCAACCGGCACATACTGCACCGACGTAACCCAAACCAAATATGCTGATGCGCATCGCATTTACCTCTCAGTTAATCAAGTCTTTTTCACCCAGCCATAACAGGGCCTGGATTAATGGTGTTAAGCGGTCATAGTGCGCTCGCAAGTGCGCCTTACAGGCGCCACAATGCAGCGAGCAGGCATACTAAGTTCCGAGTGTCTAAATAAGTGCACTCAATATGCGCGCAACTAGGCCTTGTTATTATGATTTGCCCTGTCATGCAGCCGAGCTTCTGTTCAGAAGTCATTGGTGCAAAGGTCTTGCGCGCTCAATGTCAGGCAATAAGCCTGTAAATCAAGCGGTTGGGTGCTCAGCTGAGCACGTTTATAGGGGCGCGGCCTTGGCCTGGTAGGGGATAGTATTGATGCGTTATCTCCTGTCCTTCATGTGTTGCCCAAATCAGGGATTCTTCAGCAGAAGTTGATGTGACAACTTCGCTGCGTGAATCACTTATCTGCGTAAGTTATCTCGTACATGCACCGTGAGAATCGTTACCGGTGGTATGAACTACGCATTTGGACATAGTTCCGGTCCGCTCATCGCGAAAGCTGAAATTTCTCGAAATATTGCGAAAGATGGCACTGCTTTCATATTGATAGCAACGTCTGTTTCACCCTTGATACATAGGGTTATGAGCGGGTTCGATAGTTTTATGCCACTACCGCTGAAAATTTTCCGTGCCACTACGGAAAAAAATCAGCAATGTCGAGTGAAACTAAAGTTAGAGATTTTAGTGCTGGTTTTTTGGCGTCAATAAAACGGCGAAGCAGGCGAGGGATTGTTAGACGATCAGACGTCGGCGCAGGACGGCATGAAGTGTCGTGCGCCGACCGGCTAACTACTCTGCGACGTGATCGCGCAGAAAGACCAGATTGTCCGGTGAAGACTGCTCGGCACTGTATCGATAGCCCTGCACGTCGAACTGTTTGAGGTCCGTCGGGTCGTTGACCCGCTCTTCAATGACAAAGCGACTCATCATTCCCCGAGCTTTTTTCGCGTAGAAGCTGATGATCTTGTACTTGCCGTTCTTCAGGTCCTTGAATTCGGTATTGATGATGCGTGCGTCAAGGGCGTTGCGCTTGACCGCGGAGAAGTATTCGTTGGAAGCCAGGTTCAGCAGCACGTCGTCGCCTTGATCGGCGAGTGCTTCGTTAAGCCATTCGCTGATCCGTGTGCCCCAGAAGGCATACAGGTCCTTGCCGCGGGCGTTGGCCAGTTTGGTACCCATCTCCAGCCGATACGGTTGCATCAGATCCAGTGGACGCAACAAACCATAGAGCCCGGACAACATGCGCAAGTGCTGCTGAGCGTAATCGAAGTCGGCTTCGCTGAAGGTTTGCGCATTCAGGCCGGTGTACACGTCGCCCTTGAACGCCAGCAGTGCCTGTTTGGCGTTGGCGGGGGTAAAGGCCGGTGTCCAGCTGCCAAAACGTGCGGCGTTGAGCCCGCCGATCTTGTCGGAGACATGCATCAACTCGCTGATCTGCGCCGGGGTCAGCTCACGCAATTGCAGGATCAGCTCCTGGGAATGGTCGAGGTACTGCGGCTGGGTGAAGCGCTGGGTCGCCGGCGGTGTTTCGTAGTCGAGGGTCTTGGCGGGGGAAATCACCATCAGCATGAAGTCGTCTCCTTTAATCGTGGGGGCGATTCTAGGGGGTTGTCCGTGACGACTCCAGCTATCGAGGTAATAGGTGATCGATGGCTATGCACTATCCCCTGTGGGAGCGGGCTTGCTCGCGAATGCGGTGTGTCAGTTACCGATGATGCCGACTGACACACCGCATTCGCGAGCAAGCCCGCTCCCACAAGGGTTCGGTGCTGCTGCGGGAATCCCGGCCGCATCAGCTATAGTGCCGCCCGGGTTTTGTTATGGAGACATCCCATTGCGTATCGCTTTTCTATTCTCGGCCTGGCTCTTGAGTTTCGCTGCCCTGGCGGCACCGGGCGAAGTGGCGACGCTGGATCGTAGTACCTGGCCCGAACAGCTTGGCAACCCGACCCTATTCGACGTCGCCTCGCGGGCCGAAATCCTGATGTTCGCCCGCGTCCTGCTGGCCAGCGAATCCCTGGATGAAAGGGGTCTTGCCCAGCGCCTGGGCCTGCGCACGATCAATCTGGCGTCGGTCAACAACCTGCGTCAGCGCCTGTGGCAGCGTCTGCTGAGCAACTACAACTTTGCCCAGCTAAGCTGCGATCAGGATGCCTCCTTCTGTTTCCTGATCGAGGACATGGACACCTTGCGCCAGCAAGCGGCCAAGTTTCAGGTCGGTGACGACAGCTACTACATCAAGTGGGCCGAGCCGAGTCGACTGTTCCATGCCCGGTACCTGGACGAGCAATTGCGCAAGGCCGCGCTGTTTCCGCAAACCAGTAGCGAAGTCGATCGATTTGGCGACTATGAGCGCAACGGCGACACGATGAATGACCGGCTGTTTCTGCTGACCTTCGACAGCGCCGCCAATGCCACGCCGGACAACACCGCCTGGGTGACCGAGTACCTGCGCAAGTCGAACCTGAGCGGCACATTCTTCGTCCTCGGCAAGGACATCCAGGCGCGTCTGGCTGAACGTTCAGTCGCCAGCCTGCAAGCGACTTATTCAACGCACTGTATTGGCGTGCAAGGCTGGGAGTTCCGTTCCCACAGCCATTGGCAGGACTGGCAGGACTCGGTTCGCCGCAGCGTCGAACTGGTCAAAGGCAAACTGCCGGAGAATTACGTGCCGCTGTTCCGTCCACCCGACGGTCAACGTCGTTCGGACGCTGAAATTTTCTTCAACGCCCAGGGCTTGCAAGTAGCGCTGTGGGACATCGATGCCCAGGATGGCGCAGGCAAGCTCAAGCCCGACCAGAGCGCGCAACGGGTGTTGACCCTGATGCTGCTGTGGCGTCACGGGGTGATCAACTTCAACGTGAAGCAGGAGGGGGTGAAAACGGCGGTGCCCTGGCTCGTCACGCAAACGGCGCAAAGCGGGATCGGTTGGGAAGACTGTCAGGACGGGTTTCGCTGAAAACGGCAAATGCCCGGAAACATTGGGCGAAGGGTGATTTTTGGAGAGAATTCGGTGCAGGCGGACTTCCGACTTTAACGGCACATTGCCTGCACGCCAAGGGCTATTCGTCACTCTGAAAAATAAACTTCAAAAAAACGTCAAAGTACTTTTTTCTGTCACAGGTTTTGGAGTATTACGAAGACAGACCGCCGAAACCTGCAGACAGGTGGCGTCTTCCAAGACCCCAATTTGTGTGCAGTTCACTTGACTCCTCGCAGGTGAATTCGGTGGCCACTTCGAGGCGCAGCACTGTCACGGTATTGCGTCGACTGGCTCCCACACAGGTGACCGAGTATGGATGATCACGGACGTAGTTCTTCCTCCAACCAGCCAATCCTTTATGTACTCGATACCAACGTATTGATTCACGATCCAAACGCCCTGCTTAACTTCGAAGAACACCACGTTGCCATCCCCATGACCGTGCTTGAAGAGCTGGACAAGCTCAAGAGTGGGCATCACAGCGTGGCCGCGGAATGCCGCCAGGCCATTCGCCTGATCGACAAGACTCTGGGCGACGCCAGTCCTGAAGACGTCGAACTCGGTGTGCCGATCCAGCGTGGCAAAAGCGGGCCCAAGGGTTTGCTGTCGATTCTGATGAGCAAGCGTGCCGAACCGAACATCATTCTGCCGGAGCACCTGAACGACAACATCATCATCAACCAGCTGATCGACCTGCACGCGCGCGAGCCCAGTCTGCCCGTGGTGCTGGTCACCAAAGACATCAACATGCGCCTCAAGGCCCGGGCGTGCGGGATCGCGGCCGAGGACTACAGCACCGACCAACTGGTTGACGACGTCTCGCTGCTGCCTAATGGTTATCACAACATGGACGGCTCGTTCTGGGACCGCGTGAAGAATGTCGAAACCCGTCAGGACCACGGTCGCACCTGGCACCAGGTGCAGTTGATCGACAACCTGCCGGCGGTGCACATCAATGAGTTCATCATCGACGAACAGGGCTTTGTCGGCTGGATCAAGGAGATCGAGGAAGACCG
>DQGF01000387.1:0-1194 GCA_003525045.1 Pseudomonas sp.
AGGTCCACGTCCGGCAAAGTCTCTCGCTTTGCCAGGATCTGCTCGCGAACCCGGGAACGATCCTGATTATCTTTCCCGAAGGCACGCGTACCCAGCCAGGCAAAGCGCCGGCCTTTCATCGGGGCGCCGCGGCGATCGCACTGCGCGGTGCAAAAATTCTCACCCCGGTGATCATCAAGGTCAGCCCCACCACATTGACCAAGGCCGAGCCCTGGTATCGGATCCCCAAACGTCGCGTGCACTTCAGTTTCCGTGTCGGGGCCGATATAGAACCACAAGCCTTCGCTGCGCTGGGCCCTGCTCCTCAGGCTTCGCGCAAGCTCAACGATTATCTGCATCATTACTTTATCAAGGAGCTCGCCGAAGATGAGCGATCTACACCGTGAAATCAAAGAACTGATCATCGACGCCCTGGGCCTCGAGGACATCAGCGTCGACGACATCGGCGATGACCAGACGCTATTTGGCGAAGGCTTGGGCCTGGACTCGGTTGACGCCCTGGAACTCGGCCTGGCCATCCAGAAAAAGTACGGCATCAAAATCGACGCCGACGCCAAGGACACGCGTAATCACTTCAGCAATGTGGCGAGCCTTGCGGCCTTCGTCACTGCAAAACAGGCAGCTTGAGACCGGACCATGCAAAATCGTGACGACATTTTCAACATCCTGCGCGATGCCATGGTCGAACTCTTCGAGTTGGACCCCGAGCGTGTGAGCCTCGAATCCAACCTGTATCAGGACCTGGAAATCGACAGCATCGACGCAGTCGACCTGATCGATCACATCAAACGCCAGACCGGCAAGAAAATCGCCGCCGAAGAATTCAAATCGGTGCGTACCGTCAGCGACGTGGTCGAGGCGGTCTACCGTCTGGTTCAGCCGGCCGCATGAGTCGACTGATCGGCCTTGGCCTGCTGCTGGCGGGCCTGCTGTACCCCTTTGCGGTGTATTTCGGCATGGAACACTTCGCCCCGTGGCAGTTCGGTCTGCTGCTGGGCAGCCTGTGGCTGGCCCGGGCACTGTTCGGTGGGCACAAACCCGGCGGCCTGTGGGTGGCGATCACCGCGATCGCTTTTTGCCTGCTGCTGGCGCTGTTGGACAGCCCGCTGTTGCTGCGCTGGTACCCGGTGCTGATCAGCACGTTCATGCTCGGGCTGTTTGGGCTGAGCCTGAAATACGGCCCGCCGATGGTCG
>DQGF01000387.1:1510-3557 GCA_003525045.1 Pseudomonas sp.
ATGGTCGAACGTCTGGCGCGAATGCGCGAACCGCAACTGCCGGCCAAGGCAATTGTCTACACCCGCCAGGTGACGATCGCCTGGAGTGTATTTTTCCTCTGTAACGGTTTGCTCGCCGCCGCCCTGACCCTCTGGGCGCCGCTGAGTTGGTGGATGTTGTACACCGGTCTGATTTCCTACGGATTGATGGGCCTGCTGTTTGCCATTGAATGGCTTATACGACAACGGGTACGAGGCCACCCATGAATTGGACAAAACTTGAGCACCTGTTGCTCAAGGCTCAGCCGGAACGTGCCGTGACGGACGGACCGGCGCTGAATCACACGCGACTGTGCGAGCAAGCGTTGAGCCTGGCCGCCGGCCTGCAGGCCCAGAGTGTGCAGCGCATTGCCGTGCACCTCGAGGACGCCGCCGATCTGGCGATTACCCTGCTCGGCGCCTGGCGTGCCGGGGTCAGCGTGCTACTGCCTGCCGACTTGCAAGCCCAGACTCGCCAGCGCTGGTCGGGCGAAGTCGATTTGTGGCTGACCGATCAGGTCGGTGACGCGCACTTGAGCGATTATCGGCATTCGCCACTGAGCGCCGCCACGCTGGATCTGGATCGCTGCCAGCTGAGCCTGTGCACGTCCGGCTCCAGCGGCGAACCCAAGCGCATCGACAAAAACCTGCGCCAACTGGCCAATGAAGTCGAAGCCCTGGAGCATCTGTGGGGCGCCGATCTGGGTCAGGCCTGCATCATCGGCAGCGTCGCCACCCAGCACATCTACGGTCTGCTGTTCCGGGTGCTGTGGCCGCTGTGTGCCGGACGCTCGTTCGTGCGCAAGCAACTGGCCTTCCCGGAAGATCTGCAGCGCGCCAGCCGTGAACACTCGGCGTTCGCCTGGGTCGCCAGCCCGGCGCTGCTCAAGCGCATGGGCGACAATCTCGACTGGCCGGCCTTGAGTGCGGTTCGGCGCGTGTTTTCCTCCGGCGGCGCGTTGCCGGCTGAGGCCGCTCAAAGCCTGCACGAACGCCTGAACCAGTGGCCGACGGAAATCTTCGGCAGTTCGGAGACCGGTGGCATTGCCTGGCGGCAGGGACACGACCTCTGGCAGCCCTTTGCTGACATCGAGCTGAGCCAGGACAGCGATGGTGCGTTGCTCATTGCCTCGCCCTATTTGCCGCCCGGTCATGTCGAACACACCGCGGATGCCGCGCGAATCACAGCCGATGGCCGCTTCGAATTGCTGGGGCGGCTGGACCGGATCGTCAAACTGGAAGAAAAACGTATCTCACTGCCGATGCTGGAACAGGCGTTGATGGATCACGCGTGGGTCGCCGAAGCGCGCCTCGGCGTGGTTCAGGAAAACCGCGCCTCCTTAGGTGTGCTGCTGGTACTCAGCGAACAGGGTTTGCATGCCTTGCGCAATCAAGGCCGGCGTACCCTCACCCAAGAGTTACGTCAGCACCTGAGCCAGCATTGCGAAGCCCTCGCCCTACCACGCCGTTGGCGCCTGCTGCGGCAACTGCCGCTGAACGCCCAAGGCAAGCTGCCCCAGGCCGAAGTTGAAGCCCTGCTGCTGGCGCCGCGGCCGAAGACGCCAGAGGTGCTGCAACAGGTCGAAGTCGATGGCGAGTGGAGCCTGCAGCTGGCGGTACCACCGGACCTCGCCTATTTCAGTGGCCATTTCCCCTTGGCGCCGGTATTGCCCGGCGTGGTGCAGGTGGAGTGGGCACTTATGCTGGGCCAGCAATTGATGGGTCTGCCGGCAAAATTTGCCGGCATGGAAGTGCTGAAATTCCAGCAATTGGTGCGCCCGGGCGATGAAGTCCAACTGCACTTGCGCTTCGATCCCGCCCGCGGCAAGTTGTATTTCGCCTATCGCAATGAGACCGCGACCTGTTCCAGTGGACGGATTTTGCTGGAGGCTGCAAATGCATAACCCGTGGCGAGACAGCTTGTTGTGGCGAGGGAGCTTGCTCCCGCTCGAGTGCGAAGCGCTCGCCTTGAAATCTGCGACGGATGATTTTGGGTCTGCTTCGCAGACCAGCGGGAGCAAGCTCCCTC
>DQGF01000416.1:0-122 GCA_003525045.1 Pseudomonas sp.
GTGTTGTTCAGTTCCAATCCGCGCGGGGAGAATCAGGAGGGGTGGAACGGGCCGCGTTATGGGGCGTATCACGATCTTCAGGCGTGGCAGCAATTGCTGACTGAAGCGGGGTTTGTCGAGCT
>DQGF01000416.1:518-5542 GCA_003525045.1 Pseudomonas sp.
TGCTGACGCCTTCGCGAGCAAGCCCGCTCCCACAGTTGATCGCGTCCGTTTGGATCACTCGGTCGACTGTGAGAGCGGGCTTGCTCGCGAATAGAGCGCGAAGCGCTCTCCCTTATTGCGCAGTCTCTTTCCTCGGCTCGCGAATCTTGTACCAGGCCACATACAGCGCCGGCAAAAACAGCAGCGTCAGCAAGGTGGCAATGATGATCCCGCCAATCATCGCGTAAGCCATCGGCCCCCAGAACACTTCCCGGGCAATCGGGATCATCCCCAGGCTCGCCGCTGCCGCCGTCAGCAGAATCGGCCGACGTCGATGCTCGGTCGCTTGCAGCACCGCGTCCCACGGCGCGTAGCCGTCCTTCTCGAACGACTCGATCTGCGTCACCAGGATCACCGAGTTGCGGATGATGATGCCGATCAGCGCCAGAATGCCGAGGATCGCCACAAAGCCCATCGGCGTACCCGTCGGGATCAACGCCAGCACCACGCCAATCAAGCCCAGCGGCGCGACGCTGGCCACCAGGAACAGCTTCTGCACGCTGTGCAACTGGATCATCAAAAAGGTCGCCATCAAGAACAGCATCAACGGCACGACCTTGGCAATCGGCCCCTGGGCCTTGCCGCTTTCCTCCACCGTACCGCCAGTGGCGACCTTGTAGCCCACCGGCAAACTGGCATTGAATTTGTCGATGTCCGGTTTCAGCTGTTTCACCAAATCGGTCGGCTGGATCTCGTCACGCACCGCTGCCTTGATGGTGATGGTCGGCTTGCGGTCGCGGCGCCACACCAGTGGCTGCTCAAGCTCATAGCGCACGGTGGCGAAAGCCAGCAGTGGAATGGACGTTCCGCCCGGCGTGACGATCTGCAGATTCTGCAGGGTTTCCGGCGTACCGCGTTCCGCGTCGATAGCGCGGCCAACGACGTTGATCAGATAGATGTCGTCATCGACCTGCGTCACTGGCGCGCCGACCACGATGCTGTTCATCAGGTTGGCTACGTCTTCCGACGACAGCCCCAGTTGCCGCGCCTTGTCCTGGGCGATGTCGATGCGCAGGACTTTGCCCGGCTCGTTCCAGTCGAAAATGATCTCGCCGATGTGCGAGTTTTTATCCAGCTCGGTGGCCAGCGCAATCGCATGCTTGCGCACCTGATCGATGTCCTTGCCGCTGACCCGGTACTGAATTGGGCGTCCCACCGGCGGGCCCATTTCCAGCGCCTGAACATAGCTGCCGATGCCGACGAAGTCTTTGCGCAACCGCTCACGCAGGCGCTGACTCAGGGCCGTGCGCGACTCCAGGCCTTTGCTGACGATGATCAATTGCGCGTAGTACGGATTTTGCAATTGCTGGTCGAGGGGCAGGTAGAAACGGATCGCACCTTCGCCGATGTAGGTGCTCCAGCGTACGATGTCTGGGTCGTCCTTGAGGGTTGCTTCGAGCTTGTCCACCGCCTTGCGGGTTTCGGCGATCGAGGCGTTTTGTGGCAGGTTCAAGTCGACGAGGATTTCCGGACGGTCCGAGGACGGGAAGAACTGGTTCTGCACGAATTGCATGGAGAACACCGACGCCGCGAACAGTAAAAGGGTGATACCGATGGCCCACCAGCGATTGCGCATCGCCCAGAGCATGCCGTAATTGAACGTGCGGCCGATGCGACCGGGTTCCGCGTCGTGGGGTTTCACGTTGGCGCTGAGGATGTGCACGCCGATCACCGGCGCGAACAACACCGCGACAACCCATGACACCAACATCGCCACGGCGATCACCGCGAACAGGGTGAAGGTGTACTCGCCCGCCGAACTGGCGTTCAGACCGATGGGCACAAAACCGGCCACTGTCACCAAGGTACCGGTGAGCATCGGGAACGCGGTCGAGGTGTAGGCGAATGTGGCCGCCTGCTCCTTGGTTTCACCCATCTCCAGCCGGGTGACCATCATCTCCACCGTGATCATCGCGTCGTCCACCAGCAGGCCGAGGGCGATGATCAGCGCGCCGAGGGAAATCCGCTGCATGGTGATGCCGCTGTATTCCATGAAGATGAAGACCATCGCCAACACCAGTGGAATCGAGCACGCCACCACCAACCCGGCACGCACGCCGAGACTGATGAAGCTGACCACCAGCACGATCACCACCGCCTCGAACAACGCGCTGGTGAAGCCGCCGACAGCTTTTTCCACCACGGCAGCCTGGTCGGACACATTGTGCACGCCGACGCCCACCGGCAGGTCGGCGGTCAGGTCGGTCATGCGCTGGTGCAGGGCCTTGCCGAACTCCTGGATGTTGCCGCCCTTTTTCATGGCAATGGCCAGGCCGATCGCGGGTTGACCGTTGAAGCGGAATTGCGGGGTTGCCGGGTCGACATAACCACGGCTGATGTCGGCGATGTCGGCCAGGCGATAAAAGCGATCGTTGAGTCGCAGGTTGACGTTGGCCAAGTCTTTCTCGGAAGCAAACTGCCCCGTGGTACGCACGGAAATCCGCTCGGGACCGGCTTCGATCACCCCGGCCGGGGTCACCGCGTTTTGCGATTGCAGGCTCTGCACCACCTGGCGCTGATCGATGCCCAGTGCCGCCAGTTTGCGGGTGGAGAAATTCAGGTAGATGACTTCGTCCTGCTCGCCGACCATCTCGACCTTGCCCAGCCCTGGCACTTCGCGGACCTCGGCGCGGACCTGCTCGACGTAATCGCGCAACTGGCGCATCGACAAGCCGTCGGCAGTAAAGGCGTAGACCGAACCGAACACATCACCGAATTCGTCGTTGAATCCCGGCCCCTGCAGGCCCTTGGGGAAATCACCGCGAATATCGTTGATCTTCTTGCGCACCTGGTACCAGATTTGCGGAATGTCCTTGGCGCTGGTGGTGTCACGCAGGTAGACGAAGACCGTCGACTCGCCGGGGCGGGTGTAGCTTTTCACATAGTCGAGGGAGTCCAGCTCTTCGAGTTTTTTCTCGATGCGGTCTGTGACCTGCTTGAGGGTTTCTTCCTGGGTCGCACCCGGCCAGCGAGTCTGGATCACCATGGTTTTAATGGTGAACGACGGGTCTTCTTCGCGACCGAGGTTCATGTACGAAAACACGCCCATCAGCAACGCGACGAACATCAAATACCAGACAAATGACTGATGTTTGAGGGCCCATTCGGATAAGTTGAAACTCCCTTTCATCGCGGGCTGTCCTCGTCGATTTTCACTTTCTGTCCCGGTTTGAGGCTGTTCACACCGGCACTGACGACCCGCTCGCCGGACTTCACGCTGTCGGTCAGGACCACGGTGCTGTCAGTGCGGCTGACCAGGCTGATGTCCCGCGGGGAAACGGTTTGCGTCTGTGGATCGACGACCCAGATTCGCAATTTTCCATCGACCTCTTGGAGCACGCTCACCGGCAGTTCGATGCGCGGTTTGATCGCGGAGCTGATGGTCACGCTGATGGCCGTGCCGAGGCGCAAACCCGGTGGCGTGTCGGTCAGGCTCAAGCGGGCACGACGGGTACGGGTCGCACTTTGCGCCTGGGGTTCGATTTCGCGAACGATGGCGGTGGTGGTGATGCTCGGGTCCAGTTGGGCAGCAACCTGAAAGACCACGTCCGTGGGCAATTGATCGACCAGGGTGTCGGGCAGGTCGATCACCGCTTCCTTGATGTCCGGTTGCGCCAGGGTCACCACTTGCTGGCCGGCGGTCACCACTTGCCCGGCTTCGGCGTTCCACGCGGTCACGATGGCTTTGTGGTCGGTGCGCAGTTCGACGTAGTCGAGTTGGTCTTTGGCCTGATCGACTGCCGCCTTGGCCTGGTCGAGGGAAGCCTGAGTGGTTTTGAGGTCGGTCTGGGCGATGTCCAGTTGGGCCTGCGCACCGACCCCGCGATCGAACAGTTCCTGTTGGCGGCGGGCGTTGGCCTGGGCGTTGATCAACTGCGCCTGGACGCGAGCCAGATCGCCTTGGGCCGAGCGCAATTGGTTTTGCTGGTCAGTGGGATCAAGCGTTGCCAGCAAGGCGCCCTTCTCGACTTCGGCGCCGACATCGACGTTTCGGCTGGCGATGCGTCCCGGCACGCGGAAACCGATATTACTTTCATAACGGGCCTGGATGCTGCCGGCGAAGCGGCCGAGATTTTCCTCATTCAGCGCCTGGACCTTGATCGACAACACCGGGCGTACCGGCTCCGGTGGCGGCTCTTTTTTTGAACAGGCCACCAGCATTCCACCGCAGAGAACCAGCATCAGACGCTTCATGGCTGGGCTCCCGCCGCTAAATCCTTATAGGTGTTTTCGGCGATCTCCACCTTCACGCCAGGGTGCAGCAACTGACCGCCGGCGATGACCACTTTTTCGCCACCGTTGAGGCCGGCGCTGATGATGACTTTGCCCGTGAGGTAACGGCCGACAGTCACCGTATGCAGCTGCGCCTTGCCTTCGTCATCCACTAACCACACGGCAGGGTCACTGAGGTTCTTGGTCAGCGCCGACCAAGGCAGTTCCACGGCGGATTTGCCCGGCGTCTTGGCCGTGGCGCTCACCACCGAGCCGAGCTGCATGCCTTCCGGCAGACCATTGAGGCTGACTTTGACCTGCACCGTACCGGTCTGCGCGGACACCGCCGGGGTAATTTCGCGCACCGTGCCGGTGGTTTTGATGGCCGGGTTTTCGAGCAGGCTGACCACCACCGATTTATCTGACGGCGGTTCGGCCAACAGCGATTCATAAACGTTGAACACCGCGTCGCGCTCACCGTCTCGGGCCAGGCTGAAAATCGGCACCGTGGCCTGCACCACCTGGCCGACTTCGGCCTGGCGGGCGGTAATCACCCCGGCCGCGTCGGCAATCAATGCGGTGTAGCTCAGTTGTTCACGGGCGTTGGCCAGTTGCGCCTGGGCGGCCGTCAGGGCGCTTTGACTGCTGCGCAATGCGGCCTGGGCGGAATCGTATTCGCTTTGGCTGGTATAGCCCTTGGGCAGCAGTTTTTGCTGGCGCACGAAAGCGGCGGCGGTCTGTTTGACCCGCGCCTGTTCGGCAACGACTTGGGC
>DQGF01000596.1:0-995 GCA_003525045.1 Pseudomonas sp.
TCGCGGGCAAGCCCGCTCCTACAGGGGATCTGCGTTGAACACAGATATCGTGTACGCCGCAGATCCCTGTAGGAGCGGGCTTGCCCGCGAAGGGGCCAGCACATTCAACATCAATGGCGACTGACACTCCGCCTTCGCGGGCAAGCCCGCTCCTACAGGTATCCGGCGGGATCAGATCCCCATACTGACCAATGCCTGCACGATGTTGCGCAAGGTGCCGGCCAGGGTCGGGTGTTCGATTTCGAAGCGCTCGACAGCCAGGTTCACATTATCGGAGAGGCTGGAATCCTGGGTTTTGGTTTCGAGTTCAAGCTCCAGTTCGATCTGCTGCATCAGCGCGTGCAGGTCTTCGCGCTCGGCTTCGGTCAGCGGTGGATTCTGTTCCAGTTGCTCGCGCAGAGTATTGAGCTGTTGTTGCAGTTCGCGGGCAGGCATGGCGTTCTTCCTTTTATCGATAGGCACTGGCATAGACCGCAGCGGCACGCCAAAGGTCTATGGCTGTCCTTTAGATTAATCCACTCCCGCGCAACCTGCATGCGTTCATAGGTGTGAGGCGGCGATCAGGGCTTTTCGCCCTTGAGCCGGCGCAGGCTGATGTCTGCCAGGCAGGTGTCGAGTTCGCCGAGGTGATCGATGACCGAATGCACGCCCAGGCCGAACAGTTGCACCGTGGCCTTGCCGCGTTTCATTTCCCGTTCCTGCTGAGTCAATGCCTGCCATTCGTTGGGCGCCAGGCCGCAGAGCGAACCGCAGGACGCCAGGCCGATCGTCCACAACCCGGCATTCAATCCTGATTGCAGCAAGCGCGGTTCGCCGCTGACCAATACGCAACCTTCCAGACGCTCGACGTTCAACCGCATCAATGCTTGCCAGCAGGCATCGGGGGCCGGCCACGGATTGATTGTTGCAAGGTGTTGCGACGGGATGATCCATTCCGGCAGCGCGGCGGCCAGGGAATGGCAGAGAGCAGGGGGCAGTTCATCGAGCCAGGCGCA
>DQGF01000596.1:1389-8656 GCA_003525045.1 Pseudomonas sp.
GCCGGTGCGTGCGTGCGCCAAAATCCACCAGGCAACCACTGAGTCCGAACAGCACGGCGGTCAGGCTGGGTGCGGCGAGGGGCAAGGCTTCGGCGTGCGGCATATTGACGTCCCTGAAATAGCCTCAAGACTAGGGATCGTCGGTGACAGTAGCGTGACACTGAGGTGAATCGCCCACTGTGATCGCCTATCGGCGCAGTTGGGTTCGCACGAATCTGCCTAAAGTGGCTGTTACGCCTTATACTAGCCAGCTTATCGCTTGGGCGCCCGCGCCCGCGCCAGTAACAATCCAAGGAGTTTTTTATGCGCTGGAGCAATCATCTAGCTCAGCTTTTTATGTGCGCCGGTGTGCTGCTGGTTCCGTTCGCTGCCCAGGCAGCCACTGAAGACGATCCTTGGGAAAGCATCAACCGTCCGATCTACAAGTTCAACGACGTGCTCGACACCTATGCCCTGAAGCCTTTGGCTCAAGGCTACCAGTTCGTGACGCCGCAGTTCCTTGAAGACGGCATCCACAACATGTTCCGCAACGTCGGTGACGTTACCAACCTTGCCAACGACCTCTTGCAGGCCAAGCCGGCCGCCGCGGGTGTCGATACCGCGCGTTTGATCTTCAACACCACCTTCGGCGTGCTGGGCTTCTTCGATGTAGGCACCCACATGGGCCTGCAGCGCAACGACGAAGACTTCGGCCAGAGCCTCGGTTACTGGGGCGTGGGCAGCGGCCCTTACGTGATGCTGCCGTTGTTGGGTCCAAGCACCCTGCGTGACGCGCCGTCGAAATACGTCGACAGCTACACTGGCCCCTACCGCTACATCGACGACGTGCCGGTACGTAACTCGGTCATGGGCCTGAACATCATCGACACACGCGCCAGCCTGCTGTCGGCCGAGAAGCTGATCAGTGGCGACAAGTACACCTTCATCCGTAATGCGTACTTGCAGAATCGCGAATTCAAAGTGAAGGACGGCCAGGTCGAAGACGATTTTTGAGCTCGATCGTTAAAACGCGGAAGGCGGCCAATGGCCGCCTTCTTTCATTTCGACGCGGATTAACCAGGGTGGGTTACGACCTTCCATTCAGTTACGGTTTCGCCGGTTTTTATAACTACCGGTCATTTGGCAAGGTAAAGACGTCAAGCGACCATCGGGGTGAGCTTGAAACGCCCCGCGGATGGGAGTACCGTCTGCGCCTTAGAAGGGCACCTCTGGTGTACCCGTGTGTAGGGCAAATGCCCGAAAACGGTGCGACGGAGAGGCTAGAAAGCGAATCCAGTAGTGTGAGCCGGGCCAAAGCCCCTGCCTGCTACGCCAACCTAATTCTGGCGCCGTTTGCCCACATGCGAAAAACCAGTGCCACGCTGCTGATAATCGATGATGACGAAGTAGTGCGCGCGAGTCTCGCCGCCTATTTGGAAGACAGTGGTTTCAGTGTCTTGCAGGCCAGCAATGGCCAGCAGGGTCTTCAGGTATTCGAGCAAAACAAGCCAGACTTGGTCATCTGCGATTTGCGCATGCCGCAGATGGGCGGGCTCGAACTCATCCGCCAGGTCACCGAGCGATCGCCACAAACCCCGGTCATCGTGGTGTCGGGCGCTGGCGTGATGAACGACGCGGTCGAGGCCCTGCGCCTGGGCGCGGCGGACTACCTGATCAAGCCTCTCGAAGATCTGGCTGTGCTCGAGCACTCTGTGCGCCGGGCCCTGGATCGTGCGCGCCTGCTGCTGGAAAACCAGCGCTATCGCGAGAAGCTGGAAAAGGCCAACCGCGAACTCGAAGCCAGCCTGAACCTGCTCCAGGAAGACCAGAACGCCGGTCGCCAGGTGCAGATGAACATGTTGCCGGTCAGCCCCTGGAGCATCGACCAGTTCCAGTTCGCGCACCAGATCATCCCGTCGCTGTATCTGTCGGGGGATTTCGTCGACTACTTTCGGGTCGACGACCATCGGGTAGCGTTCTACCTGGCTGACGTATCCGGTCATGGCGCCTCGTCGGCTTTCGTGACCGTGCTGTTGAAATTCATGACCACGCGCCTGCTGTTCGAATCCAAGCGCAGCGGTACATTGCCGGAATTCAAGCCCTCAGAGGTCCTTGGTCATATCAACCGAGGCCTGATCAGTTGTAAGCTGGGTAAACACGTCACAATGGTCGGTGGAGTCATCGACGAGGAGACAGGTTTGTTGACCTATAGCATCGGCGGTCATTTGCCGTTGCCTGTGTTGTACACGCCAGACAGTGTTCGTTATCTGGAAGGGCGCGGTCTGCCGGTGGGCCTCTTCAATGAAGCTACCTACGAAGACCACGTGCTGGAGCTGCCGCCGACGTTCAGCCTGACGCTGATGTCCGATGGCATTCTGGACCTTTTGCCAGAACCGACACTCAAAGAAAAAGAAGCGGCTTTGCCCCAACGGGTCAAGGCAGCGGGCGGCAGCCTGGATGGTCTGCGGCAGGTTTTTGGATTGGCCACGCTAGGGGAGATGCCGGATGATATCGCCCTGTTGGTGTTGAGCAGGAATCTTTGATGAGTACCGGTAGAATCCAGTTCGCCGAGCAGGACGGCACCTTCGTCCTCAAGTTCGTCGGTGAAGTTCGCCTGACCCTGTGTTCGGCGTTGGATGCGACTATTGAGCGGATCTTCACCGCGTTGAATTTCAACGCGATCGTGATCGACCTGACCGAAACCCGCAGCATCGACAGCACCACCCTGGGCCTGCTGGCCAAACTGTCGATCCTGTCGCGGCAAAAGGTCGGCCTGCTGCCGACCGTGGTCACCACCCACGAAGACATCACCCGGCTGCTGCAGTCCATGGGCTTCGAGCAAGTGTTCAACATCGTGGATCGCCCGATCCCGTGCCCTGAATGCCTGACCGACCTGCCAGACCAGGATCAGTCCGAAGAAGTGGTGCGGATCAAAGTGCTCGAAGCACACAAGATCCTCATGGGCCTGAACGACTCCAATCGTGAAGCCTTCCATGACCTGGTGAATGCCCTCGAACGGCATTGATCCCCAGACAATGGCCAAACACAACTCTCCACTCCCACAGTAAATCCCCCTGTGGGAGCGGGCTTGCTCGCGAAAGCGCCAGACCCGTCATCACAAGTTGAATGTGTTGCCCCCATCGCGGGCAAGCTACGCTCCCACAGGATCTGCGTCGTCCACATCCTCCATGAACAACACAACCCCCCTGTAGGAGCGAGGCTTGCCCGCGAAGACGCCATAACAAACACCACATCCCCCGGCGCGAAGCCATCCAATTCCCAAATTCAACGCAAAAAAAGGGCGAACCCACCAAGGTTCGCCCTTTTCGCATCGCTTGAACTAAATCAAAGCTTGGCTTGCAACAACGCCTCAAGCTTCTCCTGATCGCGAGCAAACTGACGAATACCCTCAGCCAGCTTCTCGGTCGCCATCGCATCTTCGTTGGACAACCAACGGAACTGCGCTTCATTCAAGCTCAAGCGCGCTTCACCGGCATTGCCCGGCGCCAACTTGCGCTCCAGCTTACCAGTGTCCGCCGCCAGCTTCTCCAGCAGATCCGGGCTGATGGTCAAACGGTCGCAACCGGCCAGCTGCTCGATCTGATTCAAGTTGCGGAAGCTCGCGCCCATCACCACGGTCTTGTAGTCATTGGCCTTGTAGTAGTTGTAGATCCGCGTGACCGACTGCACGCCCGGATCATCCGCGCCGGTGTAGTCGTTGCCGTTAGCCTTCTTGTACCAATCGTAGATACGGCCCACGAACGGCGAGATCAGGAACACCCCGGCATCGGCACAAGCCGCAGCCTGAGCGAAGGAAAACAGCAGGGTCAGGTTGGTCTGGATGCCTTCTTTTTCCAGCTGCTCGGCAGCGCGGATACCTTCCCAGGTGGACGCGATCTTGATCAGCACCCGGTCACGACCAACGCCGGCCTTGTCATACAGCTCGATCAGACGGTGCGCGCGCTTCAATACGGCGTCAGTGTCGAACGACAGGCGCGCATCCACTTCAGTGGAAATACGGCCCGGCACAACCTTCAGAATTTCTTGCCCTACCGCCACCCCAAAACGGTCGCTGGCCAAGCCGACATCGCCCTTGCAGTCGTGAACGCATGCATTCAACAACTCGGCATAACCGGAAATGGCCGCCGCTTTGAGCAGCAGGGAAGGGTTGGTGGTAGCGTCCACGGGTTTAACGCGAGCGATAGCTTCGAAATCGCCGGTGTCGGCAACCACAGTGGTCATTTGTTTGAGTTGATCCAGCTTGGAAGTCATGGGCGTGCTCTGTCCTATGGGTCTGTTGACATTACCCGAGCGCTGACAGCCACTCAAGGGCGCGTACGTGTATCGATAGCCCCAGCGGCAACAACCGGAAAACAGGTGTTTGAAAGGCGGGGCGCAGTATCGATAGTTACGATGCCAAATCAGGGCACAGGTTCAACCGGGGTGACCGTTAACGCCCCTCCAACAACTCCGCCGCCTGATCCAGCAACACCAAAGGCTCCTTAGCCTTATGAATATCCACCGACAACAACTGCCGAAACTTGCGCGCCCCCGGAAACCCGGTGCCCAGCCCCAACACATGCCGAGTGATGTGGTGCATCGACCCACCCGCGTCGATATGCTCCGCGATATAAGGCCGCAACTGCGCCAGCGCCTCGGCCCGGCTGATCACCGGCGCCGTGCTGCCGAACAGCTGTTGATCCACCTCGGCCATCACATAAGGATTGTGATAGGCCTCGCGGCCCAGCATTACCCCATCGAACGTCTGCAAGTGCTCGCGACAAGCTTCCAGCGTCTTGATCCCGCCGTTGAGAATAATCTCCAGCTCCGGAAAATCCGCCTTCAACCGCGCCGCCACGTCATAACGCAGGGGCGGAATGTCGCGGTTCTCCTTCGGTGACAACCCTTCCAAAATCGCAATCCGCGCATGCACCGTAAAACTCGTGCACCCGGCATCCCGAACAGTGCCGACAAAATCACACAACTCCTCGTAACTGTCCCGCCCATTGATCCCGATCCGATGCTTCACCGTCACCGGAATCGACACCGCATCGCGCATCGCCTTCACACAATCGGCCACCAACTGCGGATGCCCCATCAGGCATGCGCCGATCATATTGTTCTGCACCCGATCACTCGGGCAGCCGACATTCAGATTCACCTCGTCATAGCCGTGATCCTGAGCCATGCGTGCGCACATGGCCAGATCCAGCGGCACGCTGCCACCGAGTTGCAGGGCGAGTGGGTGTTCGGCTTCGTTGTGACGCAGGAAGCGCTCGTGATCGCCGTTGAGGAGCGCGCCGGTGGTGACCATTTCGGTGTAGAGGAGGGCATGTTTGGAGAGCAGGCGCAGGAAGAAGCGGCAGTGGCGGTCGGTCCAATCCATCATGGGGGCGACGGAGAAGCGGCGGGAGAGTGAAGCGGTTTGTAAGGACATTGGGGAATCTGAATCAGAGAGGCGAAAGGTCGCAGTTTATCAGGGATGCGTTGGTGATGTTGGGGTAGGCATGCCGCTCAGGTGCGGTGTGTTGGAAGCGTGACGCCGAAATGGAAAACCCAGATGAGAGGGTTGGTAATGACGGCCAGAAATTCAGTTTGCTTCGTGGTCACGGGCGAGCGTGAGGGGCGACTGAATATCTGTTTGGCAGATATCTGTATTTGAGATAATTTTGCTTGCATGGAAGAACGCCGGAGAAGATATGCGGGTAATAGCGAAAGCGGCGGTTACGCAAGCGATGCAGAAATACAGTCAATGGCAAGCGGCGCTGAGTTTATGGCTTACTACGTTCGATAAGCCAGGCCTTCGCGTTGAGTCGTTTGAGCAGACTCGAACCCTTTGGTCCAGCACGTCCGGATGGAACGTTGATCGAGTCCCTCACTCAAAACTACGGGAGACGAGCAAGAAGGGTCCCCTTGATATTTATATTTTTGATATCAAGAAGAATGAATGTCGAATTATCTGTTGGATAAATACGATGAGTGGCACCATTTATATCAAAGACATCCTGCCTCACGCCGGATATGACAAGTGGTGTAGAAATGAAATTAAGTAGTTCTGATCTGATGATCTACTCTATTTATGTATTGTGAAAATATAGGTGACAAAATGAAGCGTGATAAGATCGAAGCCACTGGACTAGATTCCTTCATAGCTAACATTTCACCGATGCTTGATGGTCTGAGCGATCAGATAGCTACCATGTCCCAGTTGTTATCTGCCTGTCATGAAAAGATTAAGGATGATCAAGACCTGCAGGGGCGAATGGTGCTAATTGATGAGCTTTACTCTCACGCTGATAGTGAAGGGCATGTAGCAGCACGCTTCGCGGAGCTGGTGGCTGATCGTGTCTATGAGTACGAGACTGAAACGGTTTTGATTCCTTACTCCTCTCAATCGGAAGCGTTGGCTTTTCTTATCGCCGATAGGGGGGTTAAACAAAAGGATTTGTTTGAAATAGCTTCTCAAAGCGCTATTTCAGAGATGCTCAACAATAAAAGAAAAATGACTGTTTCCCAGATAAAAGGCTTTTCTGATTACTTTAAAGTCCCGGTTGAGTTTTTTATGCATGGTGTAGTTTGATCAGCATTTTTGCTGATTTAACGAAAAAGTGCGCTCCTGAGGGAACGCCCTTGCTTCTATTACGCGGTAACCACCTGAACGAAGGAGCGGTAAAATGTCGACCACCAAGAAATTAGCCCTGATGATTGCTGCGCTGTACCTCTCCGGCTTCGCCCTGGCCGGCGAGCTTGATGTGGCCACGGGCGGCGCTACCGTGACCATCAATGGTATTACCTACACCGGGAAAAACATCAGCGTTAACGGCAACAGGGTGGTGGTCGATGGCGTTGAGCAGACCGTCCCATTGGCAGGCCCGGTCAGTGTCGTTGTGAATGGTAACGCCACCTCGGTCGAAACTGCCGCTGGCAGGGTTCAGGTCACCGGCAATGTAGGCAGTGTCCGTACAATGAGTGGCCTGGTCGAAAGTGGTGATATCAATGGCGATGTCACCACAATGTCAGGTGATGTGAGTTGCAAGATTCATACGGGTAACGTCAAAACAGTCTCCGGCAACATTAGATAGTCAGCGCCGATGGCCTGATAGTCGTGGAAATGAATGCCCCATTTTCGCAGTTACCCCACCATGCATGCTCCGATCAAAGGGGACATATAAAAAATAAATCTGGCATGCATGGCGCTCCTTGGGGAGCGCCCCTTCTTGCTGTTCGAACCAATAGAAAATTGATCCGCTATTTACCCTCAGGCACCGCCAACCACTGCTCCAGAACC
>DQGF01000596.1:8968-16034 GCA_003525045.1 Pseudomonas sp.
GACTGCTCCAGAACCTTCTGATAATTACCCGTCACCTTGGCCAAGTGCAGCCACTGATCGACATACAACTTCCAGCTGATGTCATCACGCGGCAGCAGATAAGCCTTCTCCCCATACTGCATGAACCGGGTCGGATTGACCGCGCACAAACCGGGTTTGAGCTTCTGCTGATACAGCGCTTCCGAAGCATCGGTAATCATCACGTCGGCCTTCTTGTCCAGCAGCTCCTGGAAGATGGTCACGTTGTCATGCAGCCGCAGCTGCGCCTTGGGCAGAAAGGCATGAACAAAGGCTTCGTTGGTGCCGCCGGCCGGTTCGACCAGGCGCACCGAAGGTTGGTTGATTTGCTCGACGGTCTGGTACAGCGCCTGATCTTCGCAACGTACCAGCGGGATCTTGCCGTCGACATCCAGCATGGTGCTGAAGAAGGTTCTTTTCTGGCGCTCCAGCGTGACCGAGATCCCGCCGACGCCGATGTCGCATTTGCCCGCCAGCATGTCGGGCATCAAGGTTTTCCAGGTGGTCTGCACCCACTCGACCTTGACGCCCAGGCTGTCGGCCAGCGAGCGCGCCATGGCAATGTCGATCCCCGAGTATTCGCCGTCCTCGGCTTTGGAGGTATAGGGTTTGTAGTCGCCCGTCGTGCAGACGCGCAGTTGGCCCTGTTGCAGGACGGTGTCCAGATGCGACGGGCTTTGCTCCGCCTGAACGCAGAAGGATAGGGCGAACAGGCCGCCGAGCATCATCGAGCTTTTGATTTTTTTCATTGTTATCGGGCTTTTGAGATGGAATGTCGCCTTAGTGTAATGAATTGCTTTCCTAGCTGTCATGCACGATGGAGAAGAGGCGAAATTTTTCCCTATAATACCAAGTCGATATCGACTTTCTTTATTCGTGTATTCCGAATTAAATGCGTCGAGGCTCTGCAGTTACATGATGATGGCGTTAGCCTGAGGTTGAAGACCTTGGAATACTAACACTTATATCTCTCGATACAAAAAGCAAGGATAGCTGAAATGAACGGAATAAAGCGTATGCAATTTTACATATCCAGGACGAAAACCGACGCTGAGAGCGGAAATATTGTCTCTGTATTTGTTTGCGGGAAAAACGAAAGTCAGTGGTGTTGGGTGGCTTCGGCGTTTGTGGTTCAGTTGATTAATCAAGGTGTGCCATTTAATACACTATTGAAGACTGGCGACAGAAATTATCAGGTGGGTTCCAGGGTTGAGGTCTATGAGTTTGCCTTGCGAACTATGGCGAATGATACAGGGGGCGATAATCTGGAAAGTTTGCCGACGGTAACGGTGTAGATTTAAGTTCGGGCGTGAGATCTTGGTAGCGGAAGTCTATTATCTTTTGGCGAATTTTAAGGCGTTTTAAGGTCAAGATCAAAAGATCGCAGCCAGCTGCAGCCCCAAGTGCGATGCCTGCTGGCTTCAGTATTTATCCATGATCCCCAAAACCTTGAGGAGGAGGCTATCGGCAGTGCCTTTCAAAAGTGTTGACGGGTACTCGCCATACTTACTGGCTGTTCGTCAACCTGGGCGCCGACGCGACAGTAGCGCCACCACAATTGATATACGAAGAAGACTTCAACCAACGCTGGTCCGGATAGTAAGAAAACAACAACTGTCCACCCTTCATCGAGTCGATCAGCTTGTGCGCAATGGCCGGCCGTACCGCCGGGCAACCCAGGCTTCGACCGATCCGCCCATTCGCCCGGGCAAGCACCGGACTGACGTAAGGCGCACCGTGGATAACAATCGCTCGGTCAAACGCATTGTCGTTGAAACCTGGCTCCAGTCCTTCCATGCGCAACGAATAACCATTCTGTCCGACATAACTCGATTGGGTGCGGTACAGGCCGAGGCTGGTGGCGAAACTTTCGTTCTGGTTGGAGAACTTGACCGCCATGTTTTCGCCGCTGTTGCGACCGTGGGCCACCAGTTCGTGGAACAGCAATTTGCGCTTTTTCAGATCGAATACCCACAGCCGCTGTTCGGTGGAGGGCAGGGAATAATCGATCACTGCTAGTCTTTGCACCGGAGCCTTGCCTTGGGCGATGCTGCACTGAGAGGCGCGTACCGCCAGTCCGATCACTTTGGCGTTGGCGTGGGGAGCCGCTTTGATTAGCGCGGCTTCCAGCGAATCGGCGTAGGCTGCCGGTACTGAAGTGGAGGTCAGCAGCAGGGCCGTGATTAAAATGCCAAAGCGGTCTCGCGCCATATTCAGGTCTCATCAGATAGTTTCGAGTCTAGCAGTGTGTGGGATGCTAGCTGTTGAATGCGGGAGATTAAGGATTATCCATGGTGCACTTAACAAGGTTATTCGTCATAAGCCGCATGTTTTTTATGGGCTTTCTGATCAGCGGTGCAGCAGTTGCGCAAACGTCGCCGATTGCGCCGGTATCTCCGACTAGCAGCATGATCGTGGCGGCCCCGGATGACATCGTCGGCCAGGCCATTCAGGCCGAGCTGGCGCCGTTGGCTACCGCGTTCCCGCCGCTGCTCACTTCGCCGCGTCATCAGCGGGTGGATGTGAGCCGGGTGGTGATGGATTTTTATACCCATCGCGGTTATCGCGCCGCCTGGACCCGCGACAGCGACGTCGCCCAACTGTTACAAAGCCTGAGCGACACGCAGGCCGACGGGCTGGATCCTGCGGATTTCCGCATTACCGAGCTGGCCGGGGCGCAAACTCAAATGCAGTCCATGCTGCCCACCGCGGCGCAACGGGCGGCGTTCGATATTGCGGCCACCCGTACCTTCATCACGGCGCTGCTGCAGTTACGGCGTGGCAAGGTTGACCCTGCGCGTCTGGACATGCATTGGAATTTCAATCCGGTGGGCGTCGATCCCCGTGAAGACGTGAATAACTTCTTCGCCGCGCTTGACAGCCACGATGTCGCGCGGGCGTTTACTCAAGCGCCGCCGCAGGAGGCGGTTTACGTCAGTTTGCGGATGGGCCTGGCGCAACTGCGCAACGTCCGGGACATGGGTGGCTGGCCGAAGATTGCTGAAGGCCAGTCGCTCAAGCCTGGCATGGACGGCGCGGCGGTTGCGCAGCTGCGAGCGCGCCTGGCGGCGGGGGGTTATCTGGCCCCGCAACGGACGCCGCGCACGGATTACGACGCGGCCGTCACCGCGGCGGTGAAGAAGTATCAAGCCGAGCAATACCTGGGTGCGGACGGTGTGGCCGGGGCGGCGACGCTGGCGGCCTTGAACGTGCCCGTGGAGGCGCGGATAGACCAGGTTCGGGTGAACATGGAGCGTGCACGATGGTTGCTGTACAAGCTTCAGGGCACATTCGTCATCGTTGATATCGCCGGCTACAAAGTGGCGCTCTACCGCGACGGCAAGGCGATATGGCGTTCCAGGGTGCAGGTCGGCAAGCCGTTTCGCAGTACGCCGGTGTTCCAGGCCGAGATTACCTACGTCACGTTCAACCCGACCTGGACGGTTCCGCCGACGATCCTGGTCGAGGATATGCTGCCGAAGATTCGCAGCAATCCTGGCTACCTGGCGGCTAACCGCATCAGGGTCCTGGATCGAGAGGGCAATGTGCTCGATGCGGCAAGCGTCGACTGGGACAACCCGCGCGGCCTCACTCTGCGACAGGATGCCGGCCCGGAAAACTCGCTGGGCCAAGTGGTCATCCGGTTTCCCAATGACTATGCGATTTATCTCCACGACACACCGCATCGGGAGCTGTTTGCTAAACCCTTCCGCGCCACCAGTTCCGGCTGCATACGGGTGGAAAATCCGCTGCAGCTGGTAGAGTTGCTGTTCAACGATCCGGTGCGCTGGAATTCGGCCGGGATCCAGGCGCGCTTGGCAAACGGAAAAACCGAAAACATCAGGCTTCCCGTGAAGGTACCGGTGCTGCTCGCCTATTGGACGGTGGACCTGAGCAACGATGGTCGAGTGATGTTCAAACCCGACATTTATGGGTACGACACAGCCGTATTGCGGGGCTTGAACAGGCCTTTGCAATTGCCCGTTCTGGATTGGCAGCGAGCCGGTAGTCCCGCAGTCGTGGCGGGGCAAAACCAACAGTAGCCAGGAAGGGTGCTGGATATATTGTCGTTATAGGAGGGAATCTGAAGATGGATGTTGCGCAAATAAAATCGTCATTCACAGCACATCAGCTTGATGTGCATGACTTCGATGAGTGTCGCAATATTCAACAAGGTCCGGTGTTTATCATTGCTTCGGGCGCGTCCGCGAAAGGTTTTCCGCTGGAGAAGTTTGCAGACGTTCCGATGATTACCATGAACGGGGCGATCTCGATGTTCATCGAGCCTGATATCAAACCGTTCTTTTACGCCTGCACGGACGACGCCTTTTGCCGACAACAGCCTTATCTTTTTGCCGAAGCCATGCGCCTCAGCCAGCGGGTAGCCCTGTGGCAAGACCTCCTCCGGTATGAAGCGCTTGCGCCCCAGGGCCAGCTTTATCTGCTGACCCGGGCGCCCAAACTCTCTTGGAGCGAACTGATTTTCCGGCGGGATAAAGAACTGGTCCGAAGACGAAAATTAGGGACTGGCCGCAATCGAACCCTGGGTTTCAGCAAGAACCTCAAGCGTGGCTTTTTTGATGCGCGCACGGTGGCCTACCTGGCGTTGCAGATTGCCTACCACCTGGGGTTCAACAAGGTGTTTCTGGTGGGCGTCGACCTGTATCAGTCGGCGGGTCGCTTTTATGAGAAGCCAGGCACCGTTGTTTCGCCCTGCAACCTCGACGATCACTTTTATACGAGAATCCTGCCGTCGTTCGAGATCTTGTCGAAGTACGTCATGAATAATGATTTTCAAGTCTACAACCTGTCCGGTTCGTCACGGATTCCCGGTGTGCTTGTGCCCCGGGCGACGCTGGACGAGATCGACAGGATGATTTGAACGGGCGCAACTTCGTTTGAAACCGTCGACCTTAATTATTTCGATTCAATCCTGCGGTGTGAGTGCAATCCTGGCTATGTCAAAGTTCGGCATAACCTTTAATTCATCCCAAAGGAATGGGTCGATGAAGAACTTTTACTTAACAGCTTTGCTTGTCGTGCTGACGTTCGGCAGCATCGGCGTGAGTACGGCGCGGGAATCAACAGCCGTTAAACCCCAGGTCGAGTCCGTCGCGGGAGTATTCGATTACTACCTGTTGACGCTGTCCTGGTCGCCCACTTACTGCCTGACCCACAAAGATGACGCGCAGTGCTCCGGCAAAGGCTACGGTTTCGTGCTTCACGGCTTGTGGCCGCAATATGCCAAGGGTGGGTGGCCGAAGTCTTGCCTGCCACGGGTGAGCCTGTCGCCAGACGAGCGCGCGAAGGGGTTGACGTTGTTTGCGTCGCGCAAACTGCTCGAACACGAATGGGCCAAACACGGCACCTGCAGCGGTCTTGGTGCCATGGGCTATCTGGAGGCTTCCGACAAGGCCGTCGGCGCGGTCAGGATCCCGCCGCAACTGCAACCCTTCGGCGTCTCGTATTATTTCAAGTCCCGGGAAATTGAGCAGATGTTCCGCCAGAGTAATCCCGGAATAACAGCGGATGGCATTGCGGTGATATGCAATGGGCCGGTCTTGTCGGAGGTTCGGGTGTGCATGGATAAGGATCTGCAGTTCGGCGCGTGTGGCAAGGGCGTGAAGACTCAATGCCGGGCGGGTGACATTCGGGTTCCGCCGGCGCGGTGATGGGTCTTCAAGCCTTCATCCCACTGAATCAGCGTGCCATAGCAATCTAAGGTCAGCCATTCGGGGCGCGGAGTGTGTTTGAGTGTCATGTACGTATCCTCTGCTCGCGATGGTCTAAAGGGCAACGCGTTCATCCAGGAAAAACGCGTTATCGTTTACGTCCTTCGCGAGCAAGCTCGCTCCTACAGGGAGGTTGCCGGCCTGGGACGATCTGTATTATCTGGAGCGTGCCGCCCAGGTGCAGCTGATGGCGATGGCAACCCAGCGGGAACTCAAACCGGTGCCTCACGAGATTGCCCAGCGGGCTTACGAGCTAATGCGCCTGGGCGATGCCGAGAGTGCCCGGGCGCATTTGCACAGTGCAATGCGACGGTTATCCAAAGGAGACTGCCGCCTCCCCACGGCGTAGACTAAGCTCACAAAAAATAAGGGTTTTGGGCCTTCGCCCATGCCTAACCCTTACAGGACGAGCTTTTGCCAATCCTCAGTCACGACCCGCCCGACGTCACCGGCGGCGCTTCAAAACGGTTACCCCTGCGCAAGGCTGCGATGCTGTTTATCGCAGTCGTGTGTGCCTGCCTGTGCGGTCTGCTTTACCTGCAACTTGAGCAATCGCGCCGGCACGCTCTGGTGGTAGCGCAAACGGCGTCGTCTAACCTGACGCGGGCCATGGCGCAGCAGGCTGAAGACACCTTCATGAAAGCCGATCTGGCGCTGACCAGTCTGGCCGACTGGATTCAGGTTGACGGTTTTGGCGCGGACCAGACGTCACGCTTGCAGAAAACCTTCGCCCGGCGGGTGCAGGCGTTGACTCAACTGCACGGAATATTTCTGTTCGACCAGAAAGGGCAGTGGGTGGTGACCTCGTTCGAAAAACTGCCGCGCGGCTCGAGTGTGGCTGATCGCGAGTACTTCAAGTTCCACCAGCAAAACGTTTCCGCGGTCGCGCACATCGGTCCGGCGATCCGCAGTCGAGAGAATGGCGAGTGGATCATTCCGCTCTCCAGACGGGTGAACGATAAAAATGGCCATTTCCAGGGCGTGTTGCTGGCCGGGATCAAGATGGCGTACTTCGATCAGTTCTTCGAAAGCTTCAGCATCGATGACAAGGGTTCGATGTTCGTCGCCTTGGCCAATGGAACCTTGCTGGCGCGCCGGCCATTCGTTGAAGCGCAGATTGGCACGTCATTGGCGAAGGGGGAAATCTTTCGCGAACTCCTGCCCCGTGCGACCTCGGGCAATGCCATGCTCAGCTCGATAGTGGATGGCATTGTCCGGTTGCATGGCTATCGTCAGCTCGACGCCTATCCGCTGGTGGTGTCCGCAGCATCGTCCAAGGACGCCATTTTCAAGGATTGGTACGCCACAGCGATTCA
>DQGF01000167.1:0-475 GCA_003525045.1 Pseudomonas sp.
GGCTTGCTCGCGAAGGGGCCCTACAGCTGCAAACGCTGCTCGGCACTCGCAACACCCTGCAAAAAATCGGTAGTCATCAGCCCAAAGCCGCATTAGCTTAGACATCTGTCACGAGTCTGAGTCGAGGTGTGCAATGGAGCTTCAAACATGGCTGGCGTTTTTTGCCGCCTGCTGGGTGATCAGCCTTTCTCCCGGTGCTGGCGCCATTGCGTCGATGTCCAGCGGTCTGCAATACGGTTTCTGGCGCGGTTACTGGAACGCCTTGGGCCTGCAATTGGGCCTGGCGGTGCAGATCGCGATTGTCGGCGCCGGTGTTGGCGCCATTCTCACCGCTTCGGCCACGGCCTTCTACGCGATCAAATGGTTCGGTGTGGCCTATCTGGTTTACCTCGCGATCAAGCAATGGCGAGCGCTGCCCAGCGACATGAGCGATGACGCGGCCGTGCGTCAGATTGGCAAGCCGATGGCCCTGGTG
>DQGF01000167.1:767-7480 GCA_003525045.1 Pseudomonas sp.
AAAGCCGATGGCCCTGGTGTTCCGTGGTTTCCTGGTGAACATCAGCAACCCCAAGGCGCTGGTGTTCATGCTGGCGGTGCTGCCGCAGTTCATCGATCCGCATGCACCGCTGCTGGCTCAATACCTGATCATCGGTGTGACTATGGTCTGCGTTGACCTGATTGTCATGGCCGGTTACACCGGGCTGGCGTCCAAGGTGCTGCGGATGTTGCGCACCCCCAAACAGCAAAAACGTATGAACCGCACATTTGCCGGCCTGTTCATTGGTGCGGCGGCATTCATGGCGACCCTGCGTAAAGCCGCAATGTAGAATCGTCAGGCACAAAAAAAGGCGACCTCTGCAGGTCGCCTTTTTCATTTGTGGCCCTCTTATTGGGTGATACCACTCTCTGCCGGAGGCGCAGTACGGGGTGCAATGACGCGTTTCACATAACAAAGCTTGAGTGAATGGCATTGGAAGTGAACAATGTGTTACTTCTTATTTCCAATTGAGATTCATTGATGACTGCCCCGTCCCGTTTCCTGGCCTGGCTGGTATTGCCGTTGTTTGCCCTGTGCAGTTTCAATCTGCTGGCCGACACCGTGGAAGGTGCGCCCCAGGCGCTGCATTTGCTCGATTACATTGGCGCGGACTACCCGCAAACCGTGCAAGCGGGCAAGGTCATCGATGAGTCCGAATACCGCGAGCAGCTGGAGTTCATCAAGGTACTGCAAGGCTTGATTGCTGCGATGCCGGCCAAGCCGGAGAAGACCGGGCTGGAGCAGGGCGTCGCCACGCTGCGTAGCGCCATCGTGGCGCGTCAGGACGGCGCGGATGTCGCCCGTCAGGCACGGCAACTCGGTGCCAAGCTGGCAGTGACCTATGAAGTCAGTCAGGCCCCGATCATTACTCCGGATCCGACCCGTGGTGCGCCGCTGTACGCTCAGCATTGCTCAGTGTGTCACGGCGACACCGGTGCCGGCGACGGGCCCGCGGGTGTCGGTCTGACGCCGCCACCGGCCAATCTGCGTGATGCGGCGCGCCTGGATCACCTGAGCCTCTACGCGATCTACAACACCTTGGGCCTGGGTGTCGAAGGCACCGACATGCCAGCCTTCGCCGATCAGCTGGACGATCGCCAGCGTTGGGACCTGGCGACTTATATCGCCGGCTTCAGCGCTGATCTGGCTGCCGCCAAAGATGCGAAGACCTACAACATCGCTGATCTGGCGCGTCAGACTCCGGCAGAAGTGCAGGCTGCTGACGGACCTCTAGGGGCGGCGACCTTCCGTGCCCAGCGCGCTCAACCGCCACAGGTCAAGCGTGGACCGGCGCAGTTGCTCGACTACACCGCCGAGACCCTGGACAAGAGCATCGCGGCTTATCGGGCCGGCGATCATGATCAGGCCTATGACCTGTCGGTGGCGGCGTACCTGGAAGGCTTCGAACTGGTCGAAAGCTCCCTGGACAACGTCGACGCCAACGTGCGCAAAGACACTGAAAAATCCCTGATGGCCTTCCGTCAATCGTTGCAGGACGGACTGCCCGTGGCCCAGGCCCAGCTGCGCCTGGACGCGGCCAAGGCCAAATTGAAGGAATCTGCCGGCCTGTTGGGCAGCGACGGCTTGAGCTGGTCCCTGAGTTATATCTCCGGCTTGCTGATCCTGCTGCGTGAAGGGCTGGAAGCGATTCTGGTGCTGGCAGCGATCCTCGCGTTCCTGCGCAATACCGGCCAGCAATCGGCGGTGCGCAGCGTCAACGTCGGCTGGGGCCTGGCATTGTTGGCCGGCCTCGGGACCTGGGCACTGGCGGCGTACGTGATCGACGTCAGCGGCTCGCAACGCGAGTTGCTCGAAGGTGCGACGGCGCTGTTTGCCAGCGTCATGGTGCTCTGGCTCGGGGTGTGGATGCACGACCGTCGCCATGCAGCGGCCTGGCAGGATTACATCAAGAGCAGCCTGGTGGGCGGCGGTGGGCGTTTCGGGTTTGCGACCCTGGCGTTCTTCTCGGTGTATCGCGAACTGTTCGAAGTGATCCTGTTCTATGAAACCCTGTGGTTGCAGGCGGGACCTGCGGGTCATAACGCGGTGCTGGCCGGTGGTGCGACGGCACTGGTGTTGCTGGTGGGTCTGGCCTGGGTAATCCTGCGCGGCTCGGCGAAACTGCCGCTGTCGTTATTCTTCAGCATCAACGCCGGTCTGCTGTGTGCGCTGTCGGTGGTGTTTGCCGGGCACGGCGTGAAGGCGTTGCAGGAAGCCGGAATCTTCGGCACACGGCCGGTGCCGTTCTTTGATTTTGACTGGTTGGGGATTCATGCTGATGCGTATTCGCTGACAGCGCAGGTGGTGGCGATCGTGGCGATCATCGTGCTTTATAGTCGTAGCCGGATGGCCGAGAAGCGGCGGGTGCAGGTTTCTTAAACGGCATTCGCTTCGCTCACATTCGCGGGCAAGCCTCGCTCCTACAGGTTTTGTGGTGACACATGTGCCACGCTGACCTTGTAGGAGCGAGGCTTGCCCGCGAAGCTTTTAAGGGAGGAAAAATGATGCGTGTCTGGATCGATGCCGACGCCTGCCCCCGGGCAGCGAAGGATCTGGTGGTGAAGTTCGCCCTCAAGCGTCAGTTCGAAGTGGTGCTGGTGGCCGGACAGCCGCAGATCAAGCCGGGCCTCGCGCTGGTGAAGCTGATCGTGGTGCCCAGTGGCCCGGATGCGGCCGATGACTACCTGGTGGAACACGCGGTCCCGGGTGAGCTGGTGATCTGCAGCGATGTGCCGCTGGCGGATCGGCTGGTGAAGAAGGGCGTTGCAGCGCTGGATCCACGGGGCAAGGAGTTCGATGCGCAGAACATGGGCGATCGATTGGCGGTGCGCAATCTGTTTACCGATCTGCGCGAGCAAGGGCAGATGAGCGGCGGACCGGCGCCGTTTGGCGAGCGCGAGAAACAGGCGTTTGCCAATGCGCTGGACCGGATCCTCACCCGGCTTTCCCGCAAATCCTGAACTTTGCTCGGATCAATGTGGGAGCGGGCTTGCTCGCGAAAGCGGTGTGTCAGACAACATAGATGTTGAATGTTAGACCGCATTCGCGAGCAAGCTCGCTCCTACAGGGGGGCGTATCAGGCGTCGTTTTCGTGGGTCAGTTCGAGCACGCGGTCGACCAGCTTGTTGATGCCTGAAGCCGCTTCACTGATGCTCTGCGCCAGCATGTACGCCGGGGTGCTCACCAGCTTGCGCGCCTTGTCTTCCACGATTTCAGTCACCGCGCAGTCTGTATGGGTGGCGCCCATCTTGTTCATGGCGGCGGCAGTGTCGGCGTCGTTGCCGATGGTGCAGGTCACGCCAGGCCCATAAATCTTCGCCGCCAGCGCGGGCGAGATGCAGATCAAGCCAACCGGTTTACCGGCCTCGGCAAAGGCTTCAGCCAGCGCCAGGACTTCCGGCTGCACGCTGCAGCCGGCGCCTTCGATGGCAAAATTGGAGAGGTTCTTGGCCGCTCCGAAACCGCCAGGAACGATCAGCGCATCGAATTCTTCAACGTCCGCTTCGCGGATATCCTTGATGTTGCCCCGAGCGATTCGCGCCGACTCCACCAGGACATTGCGCGACTCGGGCATTTCTTCGCCTGTCAGGTGATTGATCACATGCAACTGCGCGATATTCGGGGCGAAACACTGCACCTGGGCGCCACGCTGGTCGAGGCGCAGCAGGGTAATCACGCTTTCGTGGATCTCGGCGCCGTCGTATACGCCACAGCCGGAAAGGATCACTGCAATTTTTTTGCTCATGGGCTTTTCTCCAGATTCATGGCGTTAAATGTCCACTAATTTGTCACTCGTTGCCATAGGGTTAATTCGCAGCTACACATAGGATCTGTCCTCAAGACTCCGATCAGGGCGCGTCATGGACTTCATTCTGTATGCGGTGCCGTTTTTCTTTGTGCTGATTGCCGTCGAATGGCTGGCCGACCGTTGGCGCGGGGTGAGCAATTATCGGGTGGCAGACGCGATCAACAGCATCAGCACCGGCGTGCTGTCGACCACTACCGGCCTGTTGACCAAAGGCGTGGGGCTGGTGACCTATGCGTTTGCCCTCGATCATCTGGCGCTGTTCGAACTGTCGGCCGACAGTGTGTGGGTCTGGTTGTTCGCCTTCGTCCTTTACGATTTCTGCTACTACTGGCTGCATCGCTTGGGGCACGAGCGAAACATCCTCTGGGCGGCGCATTCGGTGCATCACCAGAGCGAGGACTACAACCTCTCCACGGCCCTGCGCCAGACCAGCACCGGATTCCTGCTGAGCTGGATCTTCTACCTGCCCATGGCCGTGCTCGGCGTGCCGCTGCTGGTGTTCGTCAGCGTCGCCGCGCTGAACCTGCTGTATCAATTCTGGGTGCATACACGGCACATTCCCAAGCTCGGCTGGTTCGAGTGGTTCTTCGTCACGCCGTCCAATCATCGGGCTCACCATGCACAGAACGCTCTCTACATGGATCGCAACTACGGCGGGGTGTTCATTATTTGGGACCGTCTATTTGGCTCGTTTCAGGAAGAGGACGACAACGAGCCGGTGATTTTCGGCGTGACCACGCCGCTGGCGAGCTGGAATCCGTTGTGGGCGAACGTACAGTTCTACGTGCAATTGTGGGATGACGCACGGCGAGCGGGGAGCTGGTGGGACAAGCTGCGGATCTGGTTCATGCGCACCGGTTGGCGGCCGGCGGATGTGGCAGCGAAGTACCCCATGAACAAACCGGACTTGAGTCAGTTCCGCAAATTCGAGGTGCCGTTGGACGGGCGCCAACAGCTTTATGTGGCATTGCAGTTTTGCGTCTACATCGCCCTCGGCAGTTACTTGATGAACCTGGAACAGAGTCTGCCGACCGCGGCCCTGGTGCTCGGCTGGAGTGCCGTGGCGCTGGGTTTGTTCGTGTTGGGCGTGGCCCTGGAGAATCGCTCGTGGGCGTTGAAGCTGGAGCTGCTGCGGCTGGCGTCGAACCTGCCGCTGGTATGGCTGGCGCCGCTGGTCGGGCTGTGGCCGGCCAGCGCAGTGGGGTGGGTGGGGCTGCTCAGTTACAGCCTGCTCAGCGGTATCGGTCTCTACTGTTGCAGAAACCGTTTCACTCGACTGGCGTCGTAGGACCGTTGGCTTTGGCTTGTTCGGCTTTCAGGGCTTGCTCGTCGGCGTAGATCTTCTTCGCCAAGCGGGCATTCTTGAATCGCCGGCGCAGCCACAGGCAAAAGCCCACCACTAGCAGGGCGCCGAGCACCCACAGCTCGTACTTCTTGACGCTGCCGAGCATGCCTTCGAGCACCGCGCCGAAGTGATAGGCAGCGGTAGCCAGGGCTGCGGCCCAGATCGCTGCACCAATCCCGTTGAGCAGCAGATAACGTCCCGGCGGATAACCCGACAGGCCGATCGCCACCGGCATCACCGTTCGCAGGCCATAGACAAAGCGGAAGCTCAACACCCAGATGTCCGGGTGCCTGCGGATATGTTCCAGCGCCCGGTCACCCATCAACTGCCACCGCGGTTTGCGTGCCAGTAACTTGCGGCCGTGCTTGCGCCCCAGGAAATACCACAGCTGATCACCGGCATAGCTGCCGAGGAATGCCACGATCATCACCACTTTGAGGTCCATGTATCCACGAAACGCGAGGAAGCCTGCGAGCACCAAAATGGTTTCGCCTTCGAAGAACGTGCCGAGAAAGAGGGCGAAGTAGCCGAATTCCTGAAGAAATTGTTGGAGCATTGTCTGGATGCTGGCGAAATGAACGCGCAGCCTAACCCTTCGTGCACATTCATGAAAGTGTCCAAATGTGTCTCGACGTGAACATTTCCTACAAGGACAATGGAATGCGACTACCTGTCACAGGGTGCACATAACTGTAATACGTTCGTCATAATGGCCGCTTATAACTGTCACGCTCGCCCGCCAGCGCGGGCTCAGGAGTCTGCCGTGAGCTTTACCCCCGCCAACCGTTTGTTTCCAGCAACCCGCCTGCGTCGCAACCGTCGTGACGATTTCTCGCGTCGACTGGTCCGTGAAAATGTTCTGACCGTCGACGACCTGATCCTGCCGGTGTTCGTATTGGACGGTGAAAACCGTCGCGAAGCGGTGGCCTCGATGCCGGGCGTGGAGCGCCTGACCATCGACTTGTTGCTTGAGGAAGCGGCGAAGTGGGTGGAGTTGGGCATTCCGGCATTGGCACTGTTCCCGGTGACGCCGCCGGAGCTCAAGTCACTCGATGCTGCCGAAGCCTGGAATCCCAACGGCATTGCCCAGCGCGCCACCCGCGCCTTGCGTGCGCAATTCCCCGAGCTGGGCGTGATCACCGACGTTGCGCTGGACCCGTTCACCACCCACGGTCAGGACGGTATCCTTGACGAAGAAGGCTATGTGCAGAATGACATTACCGTCGATGCGCTGGTCAAGCAGGCCCTGTCCCACGCCGAAGCCGGCGCTCAGGTCGTAGCCCCGTCGGATATGATGGACGGGCGCATCCAGGCGATCCGCGAAGCCCTCGAGCTGGCCGATCACGTCAACGTACGGATCATGGCTTACTCGGCCAAGTACGCCAGCGCCTATTACGGCCCGTTCCGCGATGCGGTCGGTTCGGCACTGAACCTGGGCAAGGCCAACAAGGCCTCCTATCAGATGGACCCGGCCAACAGCAACGAAGCCCTGCACGAAGTGGCGGCGGACTTGTCAGAGGGCGCGGACATGGTCATGGT
>DQGF01000166.1 GCA_003525045.1 Pseudomonas sp.
CCGGTCGGCTTCAAGAACGGCACCGATGGTGGTGTGGCCGTGGCCAGCGACGCCATGCGTTCGGCCGCCCATCCCCATCGTCATTTCGGTGTCGATAGCCAGGGCCACCCTGCGATCATTCAGACGCCGGGCAACGCGGACACCCACCTGGTATTGCGCGGTGGTCATCGCGGACCGAACTACGACCGCGAGAACGTCGCCCAGGTGCACAGCGATTTGACCAGACTGAAGATTGCGCCACGGATCATGGTCGACTGCAGCCACGCCAACAGCGGCAAAGACCCGTTGCGGCAGCCGGCTGTGTTCAACGACGTGCTTGAGCAGCGCCTGCAAGGTAATCGATCGCTGATCGGCATGATGCTCGAGAGTCATTTGTTCGACGGCTGCCAAGCGATGAGCCCGACGCTGCGCTACGGCGTGTCGGTCACGGACGGGTGCCTTGGCTGGGCCGGGACGGAAGACGTGTTGCGTCAGGCGGCGGTCCGGTTGCGGGCTCAGCGCGACTAACCGGCAAATGACACTCTGGAGGTAGGCCATTGCAAGCCTGTGCTCTGCCTCCGGCGAAATGCTGTCCAGACATTCGGACAAAGACCTCGTATCCATTCGAGCTTTCGTACTTTTCCTATTCCGTTTTCATCAGGCTACCGCGGCTTTTTCATACATCGTACCCGCGATGGAGTGCTTTAGAGTGAGGCGCAGGCTCCCTACAACCCCCTGTGAAAAAGGTACGAACAATGCAACGGAATGCAACGACTCTCTACCCGATCCTGCTGGTCCATGGGCTCTTCGGTTTCGATCGCATCGGCCCATTCGAGCTCTTCCATGACATCAAACAAGCCCTCAGAAACGTCGGCGTCAGGGTGTTCGTCCCTCACCTGTCGGCTACCCATAGCAACGAAGTACGCGGTGACCAGCTTCTGGCACAGATCGAACGGGTGCTGGAAGGCACCGGTGCGCATAAAGTCAACCTGATCGGTCACAGTCAGGGTGCCCTGGCCGCGCGGTATGCGGCGGCGATCGCGCCAGAGGCCGTCGCATCGGTGACGTCCGTCAGCGGCCCGAATCACGGTTCGGAGCTGGCCGATTTCCTGCGCAAGGCCCTGACGCCCGGACGTCTGCCAGAGCAGGTCGCCGAGACAGTCGCCACCTTGTTCATTGACTTTCTGTCGTTACTCAGTAGCGACCGCCAGCTGCCGAAAAACGCCATCGCCGCATTGAATGCGCTGACCACGGAAGGCGTGGGCGCATTCAATGACAAGTACCCTCAAGGGCTGCCGGAAAAATGGGGTGGCATGGGCCGTGAACGGGTCAACGGTGTTCGCTACTATTCCTGGAGCGGCACGCTACAAGGGAGCATCCTTGAGCAAGGACTCAATGCACTCGATCCGCTGCACGGCTTTTGCCGGGCCTTCTCCCGTTATTTCACCACTGAAGCCAACCAGAACGACGGCATGGTCGGGCGCTACAGTTCACATCTGGGCACCGTGATCCGCTCCGACTATCCGCTGGATCATCTGGACAGCATCAGCCAGATGGCCGGCCAGATACGCAAAGGCATCGACCCGGTCGATCTCTATGTAGAGCATGCCGAACGCTTGAAAAAGGCCGGCCTATGAGGATTGCCTGCCGCCGGGTGGCCACGAAGGGAACTTTGAGAAGAAATAGACCACTGAATCCGGTAGGCTCAGCACTTTACTGAACATTGAAAGGAGGATTTTCCCATGCCTAAAGCCACTGCCCGTCATATCCTGGTTGCCTCGGAAGCCAAGTGCAACGAACTCAAAGCCCAGATCGAAGGCGGCGCCGATTTCGCCGAAGTCGCCAAAGCCAACTCCACTTGCCCTTCCAGCCGCCAGGGCGGTGACCTGGGTTCGTTTGGTCCGGGCCAGATGGTCAAAGAGTTCGACACCGTGGTCTTCAGCGCACCGATCAACGTGGTGCAAGGCCCGGTCAAGACCCAGTTCGGTTACCACCTGCTGGAAGTGACCAGTCGTCAGGACTGATCGATTCGCGAAGTTTCCTGCGCAACGGCCCGCCTTTTGGCGGGCCGTCGTGTTTTGGTGACGTGATACGGCTGGCGAGCGGCGCGCCGCTAGCGTACAAATTGCGGTTATCGACCACCCGGCTCAAAGGCTGACAATGCGACTGGCTTTCCCTACTTTGTTGTTCACTGCCGTGGCCCTGTTGTTGGCTGCTGCTGGCGTGAATGCAACACCGCAACATGCACTGACCGTATATGGCGAACCGGCAAAATATCCCGCCGACTTCAGTCATTTTGCCTACACCAACTCGCAAGCCCCCAAGGGCGGTACGATGCGTCGTTCGGCGGTCGAAATCGGCCATTTCGACCATATCCTGCCGTACATCGACAAGGGCATCGGGGTCACGCAGATCGACGGCTTGATCTATTCGCCCTTGGCTCAGCGCTCGCTGGACGAGCCTTACACCGTGTATGGCCTGGTGGCGCAGCAGATGGAGCGCGCCGACGACGGTTTGTCCCTGCGCTTCTTCCTCAACCCCAACGCTCGCTTCGCCGATGGCACGCCGATCACTGCCGAAGACGTGCGCTACACCTTCAACCTGCTGATGACCCAGGGCAGCCTGCGTTATCGCACGCAATTCTCCGACGTCAAAGGCGTCGAAGTGGAGTCGCCACGCACCGTCCGTTTCGACTTCAAGAGCAACGAAAACCGCACCCTGCCCCTGGACATTGCGACCTTGCCGGTGCTTCCCGAGCATTGGTGGAAAACCCGCGACTTTGCCGGTGGCGGCGGTTACGAACCGCCGCTGGGCAGTGGCCCGTACAAGGTCGGCAAGGTCGACTCCGGGCGCAGCATCACCTTCGAGCGCAACCCCGATTGGTGGGGCAAGGATTTACCTGTCAGCCGCGGCCTGTACAATTTCGACCATTTCAGCATCGAGTACTTCGGCGATACCGACGTGGCGCGTCAGGTGCTGCGCGGCGGTGCCTTCGACTACAACCGCGAATTCTCCGCCACCGCTTACTCCATCGGCTACGACAGTCCGGCGCTGAGTGACGGGCGCCTGCAAAAGGCCCATCTGGCGCAACACGCCCCGCAATCGGCTCAAGGCTTCGTGTTCAATTTGCAAAATCCAATGTTCCAGGACCGCCGTGTGCGCCAGGCCCTGGCCATGCTCTGGGATTTCGAGTGGAGCAACCGGCAGATGATGCGCGACCTGTATATCCGTCAGCAGAGCTTCTTCTCCAACAGCGACCTCGCCGCGCGCAAGCTGCCCGATGCCGCCGAGCTGGCGATTCTCGAGCCCCTGCGCGGGCAGATCCCGGACGAGGTGTTTACCCAAGTCTTCGAGGCACCGAAAACCGACGGCAGCGGCCTGATCCGGGATAAACAGCTGCAAGCCCTGGAACTGCTCGAAAAGGCTGGCTGGAAACCCGATGGCGACCAACTGGTGAATGCCGAAGGCAAGCCGTTGAGTTTCACCTTCCTGGTCAGCCAGAACGGCATGGACCGATTACTGCTGCCGTACAAGCGCACACTGAAACAGATCGGCATCGACCTGAACATCCGCCGTATCGACTCGTCCCAATACGTCAATCGCCTGATGTCCCGGGACTACGACATGATAGTGACGGGCTACCCGGTCACCACCTCGCCGGGCAACGAGCTGTACAACTACTTTGGTTCGGTGGCGGCCAACGATCCGGGCTCCAATAACTATATGGTGCTGAAGAACCCGGCGGTCGATACGCTGGTCAGCGGCCTGGTCCGCGCCAACACCCAGGCCGACATGTTGCGCTATGCCCATGCCTTGGACCGGGTGCTGCAATGGAACTATTACTGGATCCCCAACTATTACCCGCCAGGCAGTTCGACCGTGTGGTGGAACCGCTTCGGCATTCCCAGTGTGCAAGCCAGCAATGACGAAGCCATCGAGAGCTGGTGGGAAGTGAGTTCCACGCCCCTGACCAACCAGCAGATGACCGCCGAACTCATCAAGCGCGGCAAACCCGGAGGGCCGCGCTGATGTGGGCTTATATTCTGCGGCGCCTGTTGCTGATCATTCCGACGCTGGTGATCATTCTCCTGGTCAACTTCGTCATCGTCCAGGCGGCGCCAGGCGGTCCGGTGGAACAGGCGATCGCGCACCTGCAAGGCATCGGCGGCGCCAGTGTCGGCGGCGGCTCCAGCGATGCGATCAGCCGTGGCAGTTCCCGGGCCAGCCGTGGCCTCGACCCGCAGCTGATCAAGGACATTGAAAAACAGTACGGCTTTGACAAACCGGCCCCCGAACGTCTGTGGCTGATGCTCAAGAGCTATGCGCAACTGGACTTCGGCAAAAGTTTCTTCCGCGGCGCCACCGTCACCGACCTGATCCTGGAAAAAATGCCGGTGACCATTTCCCTCGGGCTCTGGGCAACGCTGATCACCTACCTGGTGTCGATTCCGCTGGGCATTCGCAAGGCGGTGCATCACGGCAGCCATTTCGATATCTGGAGCAGCACCGCGATCGTCATCGGCTATGCCATGCCGGCGTTCCTGTTCGCGATGTTCCTGATCGTGGTGTTCGCCGGGGGCACTTCGTTGAACTGGTTTCCGGTGCGCGGCCTGGTCTCGGACAACTTCGAGTCGCTATCGACCGTGGGCAAAATTGCCGATTACTTCTGGCACCTGGTGCTGCCGGTGACAGCGCTGGTGATCGGCGGTTTCGCCACCCTGACCATCCTGACGAAAAATTCCTTCCTCAATGAAATCACCCGCCAATACGTGGTCACCGCCCGCGCCAAGGGCATGAGCGAGCGTCGAGTGCTTTACGGTCATGTGTTTCGCAACGCCATGCTGCTGGTGGTGTCAGGGATTCCCCAGGCCTTCATCAGCGTGTTTTTCGCAGGCTCCTTGCTGATCGAAGTGATCTTCTCCCTCGATGGCCTGGGCCGCATGAGTTACGAAGCTGCGGTGTCACGGGACTATCCGGTGGTGTTCGGTTCGCTGTTCATCTTCACCCTGTTCGGTCTGCTGATTAAACTCGTCGGCGATCTGTGCTACACCCTGGTCGACCCGCGCATCGACTTCGCCGCGAGGAACGCCTGATGTTCAAGCTCTCGCCGTTGGGCCGTCGCCGTTTCGAACGCTTCAAGAAAAACCGCCGCGGCTGGTGGTCGCTGTGGCTATTTATCGGCCTGTTCCTGCTGACCCTCGGTGGTGAGTTGATCGCCAACGACAAACCGCTGGTAGTGAGTTACCAGGGCTCGTTGTACTTCCCTGCCTTCAAGCGCTACACCGAGCAAGAATTCGGCGGGCAACTGCCGTTCCAGGCGGATTACCGCAGCGACTATGTGCAGCATCTGATCAAAAAGGACGGCGGTTGGTTGTTGTTTCCGCCGATCCCGTTCAGTGACGACACGCCCAACTATGATCTGGACAAACCGGCACCGAGCCCACCGTCGAAGGTCAATTGGCTGGGCACCGACGACCAGGCGCGCGACGTGATGGCCCGCGTGATTTTCGGAGCGCGGGTGTCGATTCTGTTCGCCTTGATGCTGACCTTTGTCAGCGCACTGATCGGTATCGCTGCCGGTGCGCTGCAAGGCTATTACGGCGGTTGGATCGACCTGTTGGGTCAGCGCTTGCTGGAGGTCTGGTCCGGGTTGCCGGTGCTGTATCTGCTGATCATTCTATCCGGGTTCGTCGAGCCGAATTTCTGGTGGCTGCTGGGGATCATGGCGCTGTTTTCCTGGCTGGCCCTGGTGGACGTGGTGCGCGCCGAGTTTCTGCGCGGGCGCAACCTGGAATACGTCAAGGCCGCCCGAGCCCTGGGCCTGAGCGACCGCAAGGTCATCGTGCGGCACATCTTGCCTAACGCGATGAACGCGACCCTGAGTTATCTGCCATTCATTTTGACCGGGGCGATCTCGACCCTCACAGCCCTGGATTTCCTCGGTTTCGGCATGCCGGCCGGCAGTGCGTCCCTGGGCGAGCTGATCGGCCAGGGCAAACAAAACCTGCAAGCACCCTGGTTGGGGCTGACGGCGTTTTTCACCCTGGCGTTGATTCTTTCTTTACTGGTGTTCATTGGCGAGGCGTTGCGTGATGCCTTTGATCCACGATCTTGATCCACGATCTTGATCCCCAATCATGAAGCGGGCATAGATATGAGTAACCTGATCGAAATCCGCAACCTCTGCGTAGCCTTCAGTGGCCAGACCGTGGTGCGCAACCTGTGCCTGGACATTCGCCCGGGCGAGTGCCTGGCCCTGGTGGGTGAGTCGGGTTGCGGCAAGTCGGTGACCGCCCACTCGATCCTGCAACTGCTCCCCGAGACCGGCACCGAAACCACCGGCAGCATTCGCTATCACGGCAAGGAACTGCTCGGCGCCTCCTCCAGGGTGCTGCGGGAGTTACGCGGCAACCGGATCGCGATGATTTTCCAGGAACCGATGTCGTCCCTCAACCCGCTGCACAGCGTCGAAAAACAGATCGGTGAAACCCTGCTGTTGCACAAGGGGCTGACCGGTAAGCCGGCGCAGGCACGGATTCTCGAGCTGCTGCACCTGGTGGGCATCCAGAAACCCAAGGAGAGGCTCAAGGCCTATCCGCATCAATTGTCCGGCGGCCAG
>DQGF01000169.1 GCA_003525045.1 Pseudomonas sp.
ATGCCGGGCAAGCCTTTCTGGAACACCGAGACGGCTGACTCGGGCTGCGGCGGCAATCCTTGGGGGGGCACCTTCCTCGACACTTTCCGCTACCTTGACCAACTCGGGCGGCTCGCTCGCCAAGAGGTAGACGTGGTATTTCACAATACCCTGGTCGCCAGCGACTACGGGCTTTTGGACGAAAACACCTTCGAGCCCAAGCCCAGCTATTGGGGCGCCCTGCTGTGGCGTCGACTCATGGGCACCACGGTGCTTGATGCGGGGTTTGCCAACCGCGCCGGCTTGCATGTCTATGCACAGTGTTTGCGCGGCGTGCCCGGTGGCGTAGGGATGCTTGTGCTGAACACCGACCGCCAGAAGGCGTTCGCTGACCCTGCCTGGCACCGCAAGCCGCTACACCTTGGCGGCGGCAAGCTTGACCGACAAGACCGTCACGCTCAATGGCACCCCGTTGCGACTGGATGCCAACGATGCCATCCCCGCGATGGAAGGCTCGGCGACCGCTGGCGGCGAGCTCGAATTCGAGCCCGCAACCATCACGTTTTTGAGCGTACCATCGGCCAGGAATCAAGCCTGCCTGTAAGCGCAAGGGCCGTTGTGTGGTGGTGGAAACCCCTCACTGCACGACGTAACGGCGCTGGAATCGGTTGGCCCCAGACAGGCAATGCGATCATGCACCGGGGTGGCACTGGGCAGCAGGAAGTGCGCCAGCGCTACGCCGTGCAGCAGCCTCTGTGCCGGCGATGCGCCCCAGTACGGAACCTGATGTCAGCCCCGCCCCACCGGCGTACTTGACATAGTAGAGGTTGCCCACCAACTCACCCGCGGCGTAGAGACCGTCAATCGGTTGATCCTCTTCGTCCAGCACCTGGGCCTGGCTGTTGACCTTCAAGCCACCGAACGTGAAGGTGATGCCGCACGTCACCGCGTAGGCCACGAAGGGCGGACGATCCAGCGGGTTGGCCCAGTTTGACTTGGGCAATTGCAGCCCTTGAGTCGAGCGCCCGTCGCGGACGGCGGGGTTGAACGGCACGTTGAGTTGCACAGAGCGGTTGTAGGTGTCGAGGGTGTGCAGAAGAGCGGGACCGTTGACCCCCTCCATCTGCTCGATCAATCCCTGCAGGGATGCCGCCTGGATCCGCGTCACCTGGCGTCCGCGATACTCATCGGGGAGCAATTCGTGGCTGTGCTGGTCGAAAATCTGCCAGGCCACTCCCCCCGGTTGCGCCATGACCTTGGCACCCATGCTGGAGTAGGTGTAGTTGCGAAAATCCTGACCTTCATCGACGAAGCGTTGACCGTCCGAATTGACCACGACGCCGAGGTGGAAGTAGTTTTTTTGCTGATTGAGGCAATTCAAGTCGCCCATTTGCGGGGCGTTGACGTCATAGAACACGGCATGGCAACCCGACCAGTTACCGTGTGCCACGGCGCCCGCATCCAGGGCCATGCGGATACCGTCACCGGTGTTGTAGCGCGATCCCCGGACCTTGGCCAGGTCCCAGCCGGGCCCCAGATACTTCGTGCGCCATTCCAGGTTGGCATGAAAGCCCCCCGTTGCGAGGACCAGCGCACGAGCGGAAAACTGACGGCCATCCGCACACTGCAGCTGCCACACACCGTCAGGATCGCGGCTGATCCGTTGGGTCCGACAGCCGTAGAAAACCTCCACGGCGTCTTTTTCCACACGGCGAAACAAGGCATCCACCAACCCCAGGCCGCCACCGGAAACCTCGATGGTCAGGCCGCCCCAAAAGCGGAATTTGCCATCCACCTTGAAGGCCTGGCGACCATAGATCGGCATGAAGCGCACCCCCTTGCCGGTCATCCACTGCAAGGTATCCAGACTTTGGGTCACTACGGTGTCCAACACGTGCGGGTCGCTGCGGTATTGGCTCATAGCAGCCAACTCACCGAAAAAATCGTCCTGGGTATAGGTGCCGAAATCACTGCTCTGGATTTCACTCTCCAGCAGGTCCGGCATCAGGCTGCGCAAGTCCTCAACGCCCCGGTAAGCCACGCGAAAAGCGCCTCCGGTGTGCGCTGAGTTACCGCCCCGCTGCTCTTGCGGTGCGCGTTCAAGCAAGGCCACCCGCGCCCCTTGTTCGCGGGCTGAAAGGGCTGCGCAAAGCCCGGCATTACCGCTGCCCAGCACGATGACGTCGTAAGGTTGCATATCCGCTCCTGATCTGTGGACTTCACCATCCATTATCAACAGAGCCGTGCGGCGAACTTAGCCCGCGCGGCCAAATAGCCTTTTCAACAAATGCGCAAGGTGATGCGCTGCATCGAGTGCGCGGGGAGAAGTGGGTCTGGCTTACAAAGAGGGTATCGCGTCGGGCAACAGCAACATGCGATCCCCGGCGAACGCCCCGACGTACACATCACGACCGACCTGCAATGCCGTTGACGCGCCATACAACGCCCCTTCTTTGGCGCGCATCAGTTCACGACTGGTGCCCTTGAGCGGATCAATCAACGCCACCACCGTCGCGCTGGGGCAGAACTCGTCATGACTGAGGAAACACCTGCGAAAGGTCTGCACATCCGGCACACCGGCAGTGAGTAATTGGCCTTCAGCTGTCCAGCTGAGGTTGTCCGGCAAGAAGTTGAGGACGATCTTGCTCACGACTTTTTGCTGCTTGAAATCGTACTGCCAGACTCCGCTGCCCGGCCACGCGGCGAACCATACTGACTGACCGTTCTGACTGACCTGAATGCCATTCGGTGCGGGGGCCTGGCTGTTGGGCAGACGGCGCAGTCCCTGGCTGGCGTGCCAGGCAAGCAAATGTCCAGTGGCACGGCCATCGAGCAGCTGTTCCAGGCGCGGATCGTCTTTCATTGCACTGAAGCTGAACATGGCCGTGACCACGAAGCCGCCGTCGGGTGTAGCGGTAACATCGTTCAGCATCGTGCCGTCCTGGCTTTCCACGCAGCCACGCCAGATGGCCTTCCAGCTTTTGCCATCGCTTATCGGCTCGAAAAATTCCACAGCCTCTCGACCGTTGTGGTTGACCACCAACAATTGCGATCGACCATCGGCACGTTTGGATAAATGGATGCCGTGGGCACCTATGGTGCCTTGCGGCGCCGCGCACGAAGGTTCTCCCCAACCCGGTGTTGCCTGCCGCTCGATGACCATATCGGTGACTGTGCGGGAGGCCAGCTCCATGACTCGCAAACGACTTTGATGGCTGGCGGCCAGTCCCGGAGTGGTGCTCAGGAACAGGAAACCGGCATCCGGCGAAAGCTCCAGATCCTCGGGTGGCGCCATGCCGCAGATCGGCGTGTAACCGCTTTGTGCCACGCACGCGGGCATCGGTGGTTGAGCGGCATAGACCGCGGTGCTGATAGCCAGCGCCAAGGCAGCACTGGCCAAACGTAAATTATTCATGATCCAACCCCGGTTTTATTGTAGTTATGCGTCCATGTGCGGGGCACAAGCCAACCGCAAGCCCCTCGCGCCATGGCAACGAGAGGGATGCGCCGGGGCTTAGTTGTCCAGGAAGTCGATGACCAGGCGGTTGAACGCGTCCGCGTGTTCCCACTGTGCCCAGTGACCACATTTGCTGAACACGTGCAGGCGCGCGTCCGCCAGGCCATTGAGCAGCTTCAGGCTCCAGTCAATCGGCACGAAACGGTCGTCGCGGCCCCAGGTGATCAGGGTCGGATGCTTGATGTCCGGGAGGTTGGCAGAGAAATCGCCCATCTGGAATTTGCTCAGATCAACGCTCTTGAGGAAGTTTTCCAAGTGCTGAGGGCTTGCCAGGATGCTCTTGTGACGCAGGCTGATGAGCTCTTCGGTCAGTGCGCTGGAGTCGTAGACAAACACATCCAGCATCTTCTTCAGGTTTTCCAGGCTCGGGTCACGGTACACGCCGAAAAGCAGCTTGATGCCTTCCATCGGTAGCGGTGTGAACAGGCTGGTGCGCCCTACCCCACCCGAACCCATCAGGATCATTTTGTCCAGGCGCTCTGGATATTCCACGGCAAAGCCCAACGCGCTGCCGCCACCCATGGAGTTCCCGACCAGGTGCGCCTTGTCGATGTCCAGTGCATCCATCAACGCCTTGATCGCCCGCGCGTTGATCACGAAGCGCGGCTCGGCGGTGACCAGAGGGTCCGACTTGCCGAAGCCTGGGCAGTCCATGAGGATTACCCGGTAGCCGGCGTCTACGAATGCATCGACGTTGCGGTGAAAGTTGGCCCAACCCGTGGCACCGGCACCGGAGCCGTGAACCATAATCACCACCGGGCCTTCTCCGGCCTCGTTGTAATGCATTTTCCACTCAGGGGTCTGCACGAATTTGCTGGTGTTTTCTTGGGTGAATCGACTCATGTGAATTAGTCCTTATTATGGAGGTGAAGCAGAAGCAAGCACCGCGCTAAACACGCGGGTGACAGGAAAAGAAAACGCCAGGGTGATGCGCACCACTTCAGCAAGCCGCTGGCCGCACGAGTAAGCGACGACGCCTTCTGCATTGAGGAGAGCAACGACTGTGCCAGTCCTTGGAAAGGGACCGCGAACTCGAAACAAATCCTTATTAAACAAATACTTATGCGTTAAATTCGAGACATGAAAGAGGCTCGCTTCGAAGCTGAGCGATATCTCTTGTTCAGAAGTTTTCGAAGATTCATCAAAATCGAGATGAAAAAGATGAAGACGTTGAACGCGCCTTCGTCGATGGCATGGAGAGGTCAGTCAGGCACGAACCCTGTGGGAGCGGGCTTG
>DQGF01000520.1:0-373 GCA_003525045.1 Pseudomonas sp.
CTTGCTAGTGTGGCGAGCCTTTCCTGGTGGCGTTCACTGACCCTAATGACCTGTTGTCCTTCAGCTTGAAAGACTCCATGTTCAAGCCTGTGTAGCCTGTGCTCGATGCCCTTATTTCCGTTAAGTACACCTATTTTGGGTTGTTTTCGAACCCCTACACGGTCCATACAGAATATCTGCAACATAAAGGTGTTCTGGATCTCATAACCTGTGGGACCGAAACTGGGTGTGAAAAAAATAATATTTTTCTAACCGGCCCTGGGGATTGCCCCCCTGCTGGGGTCGCTGCGCGGCCGACGGCTCACTGCTGCTGAGAGGTCCGGCCAGGCCGCCTCTCAGGATATTCCCTAACGCGCTAATGACTGTGAAAAAA
>DQGF01000520.1:691-1153 GCA_003525045.1 Pseudomonas sp.
GTACTAGCAAATGGCCTTGATTGTCTTCGTGCAGCCTATAGCCTCGACGACAGGTTCTTCGCTACTGGGAATACTCGGAAGGCCTCGATGATAGTCACAGTGACGCTGGCTCAGATCAGGTAACTAGCGCTGAACATTCGCTCCAGCTACAGGACAGGAGAATGCTTATGAGCGTCCGAAGCAGAACTGTGATGTTGAGATTTGATCCGGCGTTTCCGTTGTTGCGCGATGGCCTTTCGGTCGCTCACCAGATTGGCGACACACTTTGGGTGGCCAACGACGAAACCACGAACCTGGAACGTCTGAAAATCCAGGCCGCTGCGCCCGGCAACGTCGTGAGGTGCGATGAGCACCAATCGTTCCAGCTCTTGGAATATCTGGACCTGCCCATACCGATACAAGATGCCGAGATCGATATCGAGGGGTTGGCCTATGCCCATGACAGTGGTTACCTCTGGGTGG
>DQGF01000520.1:1467-8075 GCA_003525045.1 Pseudomonas sp.
GTGGGCTCCCATAGCCTGAAGCGAAAGAAGGCCGAGGACGGCAGGCCTGCGCAGACGAATATCAGGCGGCTATCGACGGTAGAGGCGGACGGCAATCGCTTTCTGCTGGCCCGCATCCCTGTGGTGCAGCAGAGCGACGGCTACGCACTCGCCAGGAAGGTGGACACCGATGGACGTACGGCGGCGCAGCTACATGGCAACAAGGTAGGTAACGACCTGACCACGGAAATTGCTGGAGATGATCAGCTATGCGACTTCCTGCGTATCCCGGGTAAAGACAACGGATTCGATATCGAAGGGTTGGCGGTGATCGGCTCACGCCTTTTGCTGGGGCTGCGTGGACCGGTCCTTCGCGGCTGGGCTGTCCTGCTGGAGATCGAGACCGAGCTGAGCGACGACTCGACTGACACACTGGTGCTTAAGAAGATCGGCCCGAATGGGCGCCGTTACCGGAAGCACTTCTTCGCGCTAAACGGTCTGGGAGTGCGTGACCTGTGCACGAGCGACGACGATCTGCTGATCCTGGCGGGCCCCTCCATGGACCTGGACGGGCCGGTGACGATCTTCCGCTGGCGCGGCGGTTTCACGTCCGACGAGGAAAGCGTGGTCTTTGCGGATCAGTTGGAAAAGGTGCTGGAGGTGCCGTTCGGGCAAGGCACCGATCACGCTGAGGGCATTTGTCTGTTCGAATCGGGGGAGCAACTTGGTGAGGTAATGCTGATCGTCTACGACTCCGCAGCGGGGAGTCGTAAACACGGCGATACGGACGTGGAAGGGGATCTGTTCATTCTGAATTAGCCGCGCACCTCATCGAACTGTTTCCGTAAATTGAAACATCTGAGCGTCCATCGCGTCCGGGTCGGCATTGAAGCCTCCATCGCGGGTGATCTTTCCGAAATCGGCGTCAGCGCGAAGTGGAGGTTGCGTCGCGGCTTTTATTCCTTGGGATTGCTGCACCAATGGCAGCAAGCAGGCACCGAGCGACATTGGCTGATGCCACTGCGCAAAGGCGCGCAGTACTTGTCTGGAAGTCGCTGCCTTGGCCATTTCAGACGCCGCGACGGCGATCAGTCCGCCGTCACGACGTTAGTGCTCAACCGCGAATGAACGCCAACAAATCGGCGTTGATCTGATCCGCGTTGGTCGTCGGCATACCGTGAGGAAAGCCCGGGTACGTCTTGAGAGTGGAATGCTTCAATAGTTTGGCTGAAAGCGGCGCAGAGTCGGCAAACGGCACAATCTGATCATCCTCTCCATGCATGACCAGTGTTGGCACCTGAATCGCCTTTAGATCTTCGGTGAAGTCGGTCTCGGAAAACGCTTCGATGCAGTCGTAATGAGCTTTTGCACCGCCCATCATGCCTTGACGCCACCAGTTGTCGATTACGCCTTGTGAAACCTTGGCCCCGGGTCGATTGAAACCGTAGAACGGCCCCGACGGCACGTCCACGTAAAACTGCGCGCGGCTGGCGACCAGTGCCGAACGGAATCCGTCGAACACTTCCAGAGGTAAACCGCCGGGGTTCTTCTGCGACTTAACCATGATTGGGGGAACCGCGCTGATAAGTACGGCCTTGGCAACGCGTCCCGGTTTGGCTCGAGCGGCGTAGCGCGCTACTTCACCACCACCGGTCGAATGGCCGACATGGATCGCACCTTTAAGGTCGAGCGCATCGGTCAGCTCGATGACGTCAGCGGTATAGGTGTCCATTTCGTTGCCCACCCAAGTTTGGGTCGAGCGCCCGTGACCGCGGCGGTCATGCGCGATCACCCGATAGCCTTTGAGCAAGAAAAACATCATCTGGTTGTCCCAGTCGTCCGCGCTCAATGGCCAGCCGTGGTGAAACACGATGGGCGTCGCGTCTTTCGGACCCCAATCCTTGAAGAAAATCTCGGTGCCGTCTTTGGTCGTAATGGAGTTCATGGCGTGCATCTCCTCGTTCGAAGGCGACGGGGAACAGGGCGTCGCCTGCAAAGGTTAGCCGCTCGCCGTCGGATGTCACGTAGACCACGCTGTGCCCTGGTGTGTGGCCGCCGGTGCCATGTGCATGTGCGTTATCACCATGTCGGTCACGGACGCACCGTGAAAATTCGACGCTTTTAGCTGTCGGCCAATATTCGTGGCTCAGACACCCCCATCTACGGCCTGTCAGCAGCAATATCACTTTGCACAGCAGTATCAATGCTCACCACCACCGACATCCCCGGCAGCATTCGTTCACTCTCTTCCTGATCCGCATCAACAGTAATCCGCACCGGCACCCGCTGGGCAATCTTGACGAAGTTCCCGGTGGCGTTGTCCGCCTGCAACAGGCTGAACTCGGAACCGGTGGCCGGTGAAATCCGTTGTACCCGGCCATGGAATTTACGATGGTTGAGGGCATCGACGCTGAATGTCACCGGTTGGCCAACGCGCACGTTGTCCATCTGGGTTTCCTTCATGTTGGCGATCACCCACAACTGAGGGGGCACCAAGGCCATCAACTGGGCGCCTGAGTTCACATAGGCACCGAGACGCACACCGATTTGCCCGAGCTTGCCGTCTCGGGGTGCGACGATGCGGGTGTTGGACAAGTCAATCCGTGCCAGTTGCACAGCGGCTTCCGCACTGTCGACCGCCGCCTCCAGCGAGCCACGATTGACGATCACCGTCTGCAGGTCCTGCCGGGCGATTTCCAGACTGGCCTGGGCCTGGGCCACGGCTGCAATGGTCTGGGCATTGGCCGCCAACGTGACGTCCAGCTCACGCTTGGACACCGATCCGTCGCTGACCAACTCTTGGTTACGGCGTAAATCGGCTGCACCTTTGCGTGCCTGCGCCTGGCTGTCGGCGACCGCCGCCTGACGCAACTGGATGGTCGCTTCGGCGCTGTTGCGTTGCTGTACCACGTTGGCCAGCGCGGCTTTTTGCACCGCCAGTTGCGCCAGCGTTTGATCGAGGTGTTGCTTGTAGATCCGGTCGTCGAGACGCACCAACAAATCGCCCGTCTTCACGAACTGAAAATCCTGCACCGGCACTTCGTACACGTAGCCACTGAGCTGCGGGCCGATGATCGTCACCTGGCCGCGCACCAGGGCGTTTTCCGTGGTCTCGACCGCACTGCTGAACGGTGGCAGTTGCCAAGCGTACAACACGATCAGCACACCGACGATGGCAATTGCCGCAAAGCCCAGGGACGAAATCATCCTTACTCGCAGCGAGCGAGGTTCGGTAGCCGGCGTGGACGGTGGTGCGACACCTTCGGGAGTCGAGGCAATGGCGTTGGTGGTCGTGGTGGTCGGTTCGGTCATGAAGAAGTGGCACCGCTGGGTGGTTCAGAAGGAGGGGCAGGCATTGGGGCGACGGTTTTGGTGGTGCTCATCAGCCACAGGGCGCGAACGAAGATCCAGACCATGGTCAGCACGGCGATCACCGCGATCAGCATGAACACATCGTTATAGGCCAGCACATTGGCCTCGCGGGTGGCGGCCGTGGCCAGGCTGCGAATGCCTTGAAGATTACGCAGACTCGGGTCGGCGATCAATGGACTGACCGCCGAACCGCCGCTCTGCACCCGTGCGGCCACGCGTGGATCGAGCAAGGTCAGGTGCTCGACGATGTTGCTGGAATGGAATTTTTCGCGAACGATCTGGAACGTCCCCAATAGCGCGGCTCCGATCAAGCCGCCGAGGTTCTGGCAGATCCCGAACATCACTGAAAAACTCACCAGATTTTGCGGATTGGTCAGTACGTTGCGAACGCCCATAACCATGGTCGGACCGAGGAAAAACGTGCCGCCGAAGGCCAGCAAAAATTGGCTGAAGTAGAGGTTTTCCGGGCGGGTCAGGTTGTTCGAATGACTGTCCATTACCGAGCCGACGGTCATCATCGCCAGGGAGATGATCAGTGGCATGAGCAGGTGTTTGGGGTCGATCGTCAGGGCACTGGTGGCCAGCCCGGCGACGCTGCCGATCAGCATCACGACGTACAGACTGTGCAACTGCTGACTGCTCATGTTCAGCATTTGCATGAAACCGACCGCGCCGGTCGATTGTTCCGAGGTGACCATGCGAATCAGGATGACCGCCAGCGCCAGGCGAATCGTCGCGCCGCTGCCGAGCCAGCGAGTCATCAGCATCGGGTTGCTGCGGTTGTGCTCGATGGCCAGGCCGGCAAGGATCAACACGATGGAGGCCGCCGAAGCGACGCCGATCCACTGCGCTTCGAGCCACCAATAGATCCTCCCCAGCGACAGCACCGCGCAGAGCAAAGCCACGCCGCTGGCAAGGATGGTGAAGGTCAGAAAGTCGAGTGCTTCGAAGGTTTTGAAGCGGTCACCCGGCGGCAACTTGAGCAAAAACACGCAACCCAACGACAGCAGCGCCATGCCCAGTTCGAACAGATACAGCCCTCGCCACTCGGCGATCTGCAACAAGTCTTCGGAGAACAGCCGGGCCAGCGGTAACGCCAGTTGCGACGCACCCAGTCCCAGCACCAGCGCCTTCAACCGCCATTTTTCCGGGAAGGCCTGGATCATGTAATACAGGCCCAACGAGCTCAGGGCCGCGCCGACCATGCCGTGCGCCGCCCGTACCGCGATCGCCGAATTCAATTCGTTGACGAATAAATGCCCGAAGGTCACCAGGGCATAGAGCATCAGGAACACTTCGGTGAAGGCGCGCAGGCCGAACTGCTGGCGAAACTTCACCAGCAGCAGGTTCATCGACACGTTGGCCATGACATACGCTGCCGGCAGCCAGGCCATTTCGGCAGTCGTCGCACCGAGTGCGCCTTGCAGGTACGGCAGATTGGCGATCACCAGCGAGTTACCCAAACCACCGGTCAACGCGACCAACAACCCCACCAGCCCGTAGGCCAACCGCTTGGGATTTGGGTGCAGCGGCGTCGAGGGGGAACCGGGCAAACTGGGCCGTTCGTGTGGCTGCCAGTCGCGCCGGACATAGTGATCCATTTAGAAGCCTAGTGAGAGACGAAACCTGCGGACTGCTAGTAAACCTGAGCGAGACGGTTCTGACCAGTTTTTGGCTGGGTCAACAGTCGAAAACGCAAGGACTGCCTCAACAATCCAGCGCTCCCCTCAAACCAAATCACAGTCTTGCCACGCCTTTCAACGGCTGCGCCTGATCATGAGCTTTGTGCAACCGCTCCCGGCTATTCGTCAGATGCAATCTCATTGCGGCCCGCGCAGCATCAGCATCCCGACGTGCGATCGCCTGGTAAATCTGTTCATGTTCACCCATCAGTCGTGCCTGGTATTGCTCTGGATCGCTGTGAGTCAGCAGCGCCGAGTCAAGGCGTGTTCTGGGCAGAATACCGGGCCCGAAGTGAGACATGATGTCGGTGAAGTAGCGATTACCGGTTGCCCGGGCGATCTGGTGGTGAAACCGCAAGTCCGACGCCACAGCGTTGCTTGAGTGAAGAGCTTGATTGAACTCATCCAGTGCGTTGCGCATCAAGGCCACATCCTCGTCGCTGCAACGATGGGCAGCGAGCCCTGCGGCCTCGACCTCCAGGCTTGTTCGAAACTCCAGGATGTCAATCACGTCCCGCAGTGTGACGATGGTTGCCGGATCAATGCGCAAGCCATGGGTGTTGAGGTTATCCAGCACAAAGGTGCCCACCCCATGTCGGGTTTCCACCAGGCCAGACGCCTGCAGCCTGGAGATCGCCTCGCGTACCACCGTTCGGCTCACGTTATGCGCGTTCATGATTTGCGACTCGGTCGGCAGCTTTTCGCCGCTCTTGATCACCTCTTCGGTAATTTGACGGGAAAGCTCTGCAACCAACGTTTTGGCAAAGCTCTGGCGCTTGCGGCGGGGCGGTGGTGCGTTGTTGTCGATCATTCGGGGCCGGCTTCGGGCTGGTTGCGACGCGCCATTATAGGCCGCTGGCGAACCTTGATCAGGCAGAAGAATCCATCTCGATTTGCATAAAGCAGTTATCCATTTCGAGCGCATGGAGGCTTTTTGAGGCTCCTCGTACTGCGGGCCCACGGCATTTGCAGAAGGCCATCCAAGCGTCTTGTTTTATAGATATCTGTATTAGGCCGCCTTGCGTAGCTCGCCCCAAGTGCAATTCCTAAACTCCGGCTCAACAAGATCCGGAGGTTTCCATGGACGTTGCAGATTCCCCAAACACTGAAAAGCTTCAAGTCTCGACGCCCTTTATCAGGGACGCGGACATCGCTGAACTGGCCAAGTGGCCGAAGGTTATTGCTGCCCTCACCGAGGCTTACGGCAAACCCATCAAGGACGCCATGGTGCCGCCGCGCATCATGGCCCGAGGCGAGGGTTTCTGGTTGCGCAGCCTCTGTGCAGTTTCGCCGTCGGGCGAGTACATGGGCTGCAAGTTGATTGCTGCTTCCCCAAAAATTCGTCGCGCCAGCTACCTCATTTCCCTGTTCGACCAGCGGACCATGGAGCTGGCGGCGCTGGTCGATGGCAATCGCATCACCGACCTGCGCACCGCGGCGACTGCCGTGGTGGCTGCCAATGCGGTGATCCCCGAGGGCGCTCTGCGTGTTGGCGTGATTGGCTCCGGTTCGGTCGCCAAGAACATGCTGACGGCCTTGTTGTCGATGCGCGAAGTGTCCCTGGCACGGGTGTTC
>DQGF01000520.1:8371-11908 GCA_003525045.1 Pseudomonas sp.
AGTGTCCCTGGCACGGGTGTTCAGCCCGACCCCGGCGAGTCGCGCGAAGTTCGCCGCATCCTTCCACGAATCCCATGGCCTGCTGCTTGAAGCCGTCGATAGCGCGCAGGCGGCCATCGACGGTGTCGACGTCGTGGTGTGCGCGGCGCGCAGCCGTGACGAGTCGCCGGTTCTGCTGGGTGAGTGGCTGCAGCCGGGCATGGTGGTGCTGTCGGTTGGCTCCACGCTGCCGGAACAGCGCGAACTCGACTCGGCCGCCATGGCCCGTGCCGACCTGATCATTGCCGACATGCCTGAAGAAGTCCTGCACGAGACCGGCGATGCGCTTGTCGCCACACGTGACGGCGTGGATGTCGCAGGCAAGACCGTCAGCCTCGCCGAGGTTGTGTCGGGCCAGGTACCCGCGCGCCGTTCAGCCAGTGACATCGTTATCTACAAGTCGGTCGGCACCGCCCTGCAGGACGTCGTGACGGCCGAGATGTTGCTGCGCGAGGCGCTGTCCAGCAAGCGCTACCAACTCATCCCTGCGGGCATCGTGACGATTGACCGCTGAAGCACCCTTCCAAGGAGAACAACAAAAATGGCCAACTACACACGCAAAGACGCCCGTGCCTGGGCAAACGAAATGCTGGTGGGCTGCTCGGGGGTGACCATCCCCAGCTACAGCGCTGACCTCAAGCGTCTCAACGAACAGGGTATCCGTCACGACATCCAGAAGCTCGTGGACCTCGGTTTCACCTATACCCTGCTGTGCACCGAAGTCGCCATCACCGCGCAAGAGAACGCGCAGTTCACTGCCTGGGCCAAGGAGACCACCGGTGACAAGCTCGGCCTGTTCTTCCACGCCGGCTTCGGCACTCTGGCCGAGAACATCGAGGCAATGACGCTGGCTGAGAAAGCGGGTGCCGACATCGTGCTGCTGTCTTATCCGTCGAACTTCTGGCCGACCAGCGAGCAGGACATCTACGACTACACCAAGAGTGTGTGCGACGCCACCGACCTGGCGGTGATGCTGTTTCCCATTCCGTTGTGGGGCTTCGAGCGGGTGCATCCGCAGGGCATGTCTCCCGAGTTGATCCGTCGGCTTCTCGACGATTGCCCGAACATTGTCGCGATCAAGGCCGAGCAGGGCTTCCCGCATGTTGCCGGGCTGATCGAGACCTATCACCGCTTTGGCGAGGAAGTGCTCATCAGCTGCCCGATCGAGAGCGACGTGATTCCGTTGATGAAGTTCATGGACCTGCAGTTCTCCGGCACCAGTTACACGCAATGGATGGGCGACCATTTCCCCAAGACATTCGACCTGGCCCGCAGCGGCAAATGGGAAGAAGCCATGCAACTGCACTGGCAGGCTCAGCCGGCACGCGGCGCCGTTGGGGCAGCCACCGGTGCCTATATGCCGGGATCCAACTACATCAACCGTGCGCACTGGAAATACATGGACTGGCTGGCCGGTTTCAACGGTGGTCCGCTGCGTGCTCCGGGCGGCCGTATTCCGGATCGCCTGATGAAGGTCCTGCGTCAGGGGCTGGTGGCGTCGAAGCTCGAGTGCACCTCGGACGACGACAGCCAGTTCCTGATCGGCCGATTCCCTTGCTGAGGACCTGTCGATGAGCATTGAATTGTTGAATGACCCTTCGCTGTGGCGACAGGGTGCCCTCATCAACGGCGAATGGGTCGAGCAGACCCCTCACGGCAAGTACGCCGTTCGCAACCCGGCGAACGGTGAGGTGCTGGTCGAGTTGCCGGTGTGCAAGGAGGCACAAGCCGAATTCGCCATCGAGTCGGCCCACGAGGCATTCACGCGCTGGAGCAAGGTACCTGCCAAACAGCGTGCCGACATCATCCACCAATGGTACCGACTGGTGGTCGAGCATAAGGAAGATCTGGCCACCTTGATCACCCTGGAAGAGGGCAAACCGTTGTCCGAGGCGCGTGGTGAGATCGACTACGCAGCATCCTTCCTGCAGTGGTTCGCCGAGGAGGCAAAACGGGTGCGCGGTGGGTAATGGCCTGGAGGCGGGCGTGCAGATCGGTCCGATGATCGACGCCGCCGCGGTGAAGAAGGTCGAGGAACATCTGAGCAATGCCGTGGCCGGCGGCGCGCGGATACTTGCAGGTGGCAAGCGTCACGCGCTGGGCGGTGCCTTCTTCGAGCCGACCGTGGTCGCCGAGGTAACGCTGGGGATGACCATCGCCCGTGATGAAACCTTCGGTCCGGTCATGCCGCTGCTGCGCTTTGGTGATGACGCCGAGGCCATCGCGATGGCCAACGACACCGACTTTGGCTTGGCCGCGTACCTGTTCAGCCGTGATGCCGCGCGCATCTGGCGCACCGCCGAGGCATTGGAAGTGGGCATGGTCGGCATCAACACCGGACTGATTTCCAGCGAGGTTGCGCCGTTCGGTGGCATCAAGCAGAGCGGGCTCGGCCGCGAGGGCTCGCACTACGGCATCGAGGAGTTCCTCGAAATCAAGAACCTGTGCTGGGACGGCGTGACCCCTGTGTAGTGCCGACAAACCAGTGACCCGCAGCATGACGATGCGGCGGGTCGTTTCACCGCAAGTGGCCCCCAAAACAATCATAAAAGGTAGTGCTATGAAACATCGTCAGAAAAAGAGTGTTCGTTTGCCGGTTGCCCTGGGAATCGTCTTTGCGGCCGGTGCCTTGTCACCCTCGCAGAGCTGGGCAACATTCAGCTGGGAGTCGGAGGATGGGCTGAAGGTCGACTGGAATAATGCCCTGCGCTATTCCGCCATGTTCCGTGTCGACAAGCGCGATGGCGAGTTGTTGTCAAATCCAAACCTGGATGATGGCGACCGGTATTTCAGTACCGGGCTGATTTCCAATCGCGGCGAACTCTTCAGCGAGCTGGACCTCGTCCACTCCAGTGGTTTCGGTGCGCGAGTGAGCGCCAACGGCTGGTATGACACTGTCTACAATCGTGATAACGACAACCCCGGTGTCGCGGGTGGCGCCTATCCCAACCAGCTTTCCAGCGGCCCGGATGAGTTCACCGACTCGACCCGGGACCAGCATGGCCGCAACGTCGAGCTACGCGATGCCTTCGTCTTCGGGCGCCTGCAGTTGGGTGGCACCGAACTGACCGGCCGCCTGGGTCAGCACTCGCTGGTCTGGGGCGAAAGCCTGTTCTTTGCCAACAACGCCGTGGCCGGTGCGCAAAGCCCGTTCGATACTACCCGCCTGCTCGATGACCCGACGGCGGAGGCCAAGGAATTCGTGCTTCCGGTGCCGCAGGTGTCGGCACAGTGGCAACTGAGCGATTCCCTGTCGATCGGTGCTTATTACCAGTTCCGTTACGTGCACAACCGCATTCCGGCGTCGGGGAGCTACTTCTCGGTGGCCGATATCGTCGGTTCCGGCGCCGAGCGGCTGGTGCTCGACCCGACCACCGGGTTGTCCGCCTTCAGGGAGTCGGACCGCGACGCCAAAGACTCCGGCCAGTTCGGCGTGCAGCTACGCTGGCAGGTTGGCGAGTTCGACCTGGGCTTCTATGCGCTGCAATTCCATGACAA
>DQGF01000353.1:0-257 GCA_003525045.1 Pseudomonas sp.
AGCCTCGCTCCTACAGGATTCGGTTCCCACAGTGCGTATTGAGTTGTCAGTTATTTTCCTCCGCTACCGGCCACGCTTTCCCCGCCACGGGTCAGGTAATAGGCGCCAAGTATCGGCAGCATGGTCACCATCATCACCAGCATCGCAACGACGTTGGTCACCGGCACGTCCCGCGGTCGGCTGAGCTGGTTGAGCAACCACAGCGGCAGGGTGCGTTCATGGCCGGCGGTAAAGGTGGTGACGATGATCTCGTCGAA
>DQGF01000353.1:542-667 GCA_003525045.1 Pseudomonas sp.
GTCACGATCACCTCGTCGAACGAAAGCGCGAAGGCGAGCATGCCGCCGGCCAGCAACGCCGAGCCGAGGTTTGGCAGGATGATGTAGCGGAAGGTCTGCCAACCGTCGGCGCCGAGGTCCATCGA
>DQGF01000353.1:1012-1159 GCA_003525045.1 Pseudomonas sp.
GGCGATGACGTTGTTGTAGACGATCACCACGCAGAAGGTCGCATGGCCGACGATGATGGTGAACATCCCCGGCTCGATGCCCAGCGTCTTGAAGGTCGCCAGCAGCGCGATACCGGTAATGATCCCCGGCAACGCGATCGGCAGGAT
>DQGF01000353.1:1481-2172 GCA_003525045.1 Pseudomonas sp.
CATCAGCGAGATGCCTTGCTTGCCGAAGAAATCCCGGCGGTACAATGCCGCCGACGCCAACGTGCCGAGGACTAACGCAATAAGTGTAGCAACGGCCGCAATCTGCAATGACAGCTTGATCGCTTCCAGCACGTCGGGCCGGGAGAACGCCACGCCGATCCACTTCAAGGTGAAGCCCTTGGGCGGAAAACTGAACGCCGCGTCTTCGGTGTTGAAGGCGTACAGGAAGATGATCAGGATCGGGAAGTGCAAGAACACCAACCCGCCCCAGGCTGCGATGCGCAACCCCAGGGAAGCCTGCTCCGCTTGCTTTTCCGGCTTTGGTTTTTTTGAGTCAGAGCGCATCGAAAGCCCCCAGTCGTTTGACGATGGACAGATAAATGGCGATCAACACGATGGGCACCAGAGTGAATGCGGCGGCCATGGGCATGTTGCCGATTGCGCCTTGCTGGGCATAAACCATGCTGCCCACGAAGTAACCCGGCGGGCCCACCAATTGCGGCACGATGAAGTCGCCCAGGGTCAGGGAAAAAGTGAAGATGGAACCGGCGGCAATGCCCGGAATCGACAGCGGCAACGTCACTTGCATGAAGGTCTGGCGCGGCGTAGCCCCGAGGTCGGCGGAGGCTTGCAGCAGCGAGGGCGGAAGACGTTCCAACGACGCTTGAATCGGCAGGATCATGAACGGCAG
>DQGF01000353.1:2463-5981 GCA_003525045.1 Pseudomonas sp.
GGCAGGATCATGAACGGCAGCCAGATGTAGACGAAGACCATGAAGCGTCCCAGGTGCGAAGTCGACAAGGTGCTGCCGCCCACCCCCGCAATGCCCAGCACCAATTGCAACACCGGCTCCAGTCCCAGGTGTTGAACGAACCATTGCGCGACGCCGCCCTTGGCCAGCAGCAAGGTCCAGGCATACGCCTTGACGATGTAGCTGGCCCACATTGGCATCATCACCGCGATGTAGAAAAACGCCTTGGTTTTGCCAGAGGTGTAGCGCGCCATATAGTAGGCAATCGGGAAGGCCACGACGGCGCTGGCGATCGACACGACCACGGCCATGCTCAGGGTGCGCAGGATGATGTCGAAATTCGACGGCTGGAACAGCGCTGCAAAGTTCGCCAGGGTCAGGTCGGGCGTGACCGCCATGGTGAAGTCGTCGAAGGTGTAGAACCCTTGCCACAGCAGAACCAGCAGCGAACCGAGGTAGATCGCGCCGAACCACAGCAGTGGCGGTACCAGCAGCATCGACAGATACAGGTTGGGCCGGCGGTACAGCAGGTTGGAAAACTTGCGCAACGGCGAACTGTTGGCCGGAGTTTGCGCGATAGTCACGGTGTTCATTTCACAACCCGCCGACAACGTTGTCATGCAGCGGCACCATCGCCTCCCGCGCCCAGCGCGCGCTGATGCGTTGTCCGGTCTGGTGCCGGGCGCTGACGTCCAGCCATTGGACATTAGCCTGGCTGATGTTCAGGGTCTGGCCGTTTTCCAGTTTCAATTCATAGCGCGTGGCGCTGCCCTGGTACTGGATGTCGTGCAGCAGACCGCTGACTTCGATCTCGTGGCTGGCCAGTGGACCCTCGGCGAAACGCACGTGTTCCGGACGGATCGAAAACGGCTGTGGATTACCGCTCAACTGTTGCGCCAGGTCGCCGCGAATCACGTTGGAGGTGCCGACGAACTGGGCGACGAAAGTGGTCGCCGGTTTCATGTACAGGTGGCGTGGTGTGTCGACCTGCTCGATGCGCCCCTTGTTGAACACCGCCACGCGGTCGGACATCGATAGCGCTTCGGTCTGATCGTGGGTGACGAAGATGAAGGTAATGCCGAGCTGCCGTTGCAGTTTCTTCAACTCGCCCTGCATTTGCTCGCGCAGCTTCAGATCGAGTGCGCCCAAGGGTTCGTCGAGGAGCAGCACCCGAGGGCGATTGACCAGAGCGCGGGCCAGGGCCACACGCTGGCGTTGACCGCCGGACAGTTGCACCGGTTTGCGCTCGCCGTAGCCGCCGAGGGCGACCATGTCGAGCGCTTCTTCGGCGCGTTTGCGGCGTTCGGCCTTGCCCACACCTTTGACTTTCAGTCCATAGGCGACGTTTTCGAGGACGTTCATGTGCGGGAACAGCGCGTAATCCTGGAATACAGTGTTCACGTCACGCTGGTACGGCGGCAGCCCCGCGGCTTCCTCGCCGTGAATTCGGATGGAACCGGTGCTCGGTTGTTCGAAACCGGCGATCAGGCGCAGACAAGTCGTTTTGCCCGAGCCGGAAGGGCCTAACATGGAGAAGAACTCGCCGTCCTGGATGTCGATGGACACCCGGTCAACGGCCTTCACTTCGCCGAACTGCCGGGAAACATTGGTGAACTGGACTGCAAGCGTCATGGTGCGGAACTCCGAAAAACAGAATCTTTAAAAGCTTCGCGAGCAGGCTCCCACAAGGGATCGCATTCCAATGTGGGAGCGACGGTGCGGCGATCCGACCTGCTCGCGAAGAGGGCTTAACGCCCCCCCATGATCGCGATGTAATCCTGGGTCCAGCGGCTGTACGGCACGAACTTGCCGCCTTCAGCCTGTGGGGTCTTCCAGAAGGCGATCTTCTCGAACTGGTCGAAACCGTTGGTCTTGCAACCTTCGGCGCCGAGCAATTCGCTCTCCTTGCACGCGGCCGGAACCGCCGGCAGTGAACCGAACCAGGCCGCGAGGTCGCCCTGGACTTTCGGTTGCAGCGACCAGTCCATCCACTTGTAGGCACAATTGGGGTGCTTCGCTTCGGCGTGCAGCATGGTGGTGTCGGCCCAGCCCGTTGCACCTTCCTTGGGAATAACCGAGGCCACCGGCTGCTTGTCCGCCACCAGGCCATTGACCATGTAACCCCAAGTGCTCGACGCCACGACGCCTTCGTTCTTGACGTCGCTCATCTGGACGGTCGCGTCATGCCAATAGCGATGGATCAACGGCTGTTGCTTGCGCAGCAGGTCCAGTGCCGCCTTGTATTGCTCTTCGTTGAGCTGGTACGGGTCCTTGATCCCCAGTTCCGGCCGTTTGGCCTTGAGGTAGAGCGCCGCATCGGCGATATAGATCGGACCATCGTAGGCCTGAACCCGGCCCTTGTTGGACTTGCCGTCAGGCAAAGTCTGCTCCTCGAACACCACCCCCCAGCTGTCAGGGGCTGTTTTGAACACGTTGGTGTTGTACATCAGCACGTTCGGTCCCCATTGGTACGGGGTGCCAAAGGTTTGTTTATTGACGACGTACCACGGGCCATCCTTGAGACGAGGGTCGATGTTCTTCCAGTTCGGGATCAACGCGGTGTTGATCGGCTGCACACGCTTGCCGACGATCAGCCTCAGGGAAGCATCGCCGGATGCCGTCACCAGGTCGTAACCGCCCTTGGACATCAGGCTAACCATCTCATCGGAAGTGGCGGCTGTCTTGACGTTGACCTTGCACCCGGTTTCCTTCTCGAAACCGGTCACCCAGTCGTAGGCCTTGTCGCTCTCGCCACGTTCGATGTAGCCGGGCCAGGCCACGATATCCAGCTGGCCTTCGCCGGCGCCGACGGCCTTCAGTGGTTCGGCTGCCTGAATACTGGCACTGGCCAGCAGCGCGGTAGTGATTGCACTGAGCAGTGCGGTCTTGTGCACGAACATGGGGTTTCCCTCTTCTTTAATTATGGTCGGGGCAGTTTTGAACGTGATGAAACCAATGCCGTTACGGCTAATTGTTAGCGTAGTGCGCTTTTTATAAATGCTGTCCGTAGGAAGTGCAGGCGGTTTGCGCAGTGACAGAGATCGAGCCGGTCTCGGCCAGGGCAAAGAAGTGAGGGATCTGACGCAAGTTCAGTATTGGGAAGTATCCGACGGGCGGCTTTCATAGAATGTATTGAGTGTGGATTTTTTAATCGATGGCCAGCCTCGGCGCGTGCAACGACAGGCAAGCAACATCTCGAAGCACTCTCACGGACGGGTCTCGGGCACTTTCGATCTAGGCTGGTGGCCTTATTGATCCGGATAACCCCTTTTTGGAGGCGGAACATGAACACCCGTGGATTGCTCGATCAGCTACTCAAGTCCGGCCAGGACCTGTTGCAGAACAAGACTGGCGGGGCGCAGAACAAATCGGCGGCCGGTGGACTGGGCGGTTTGCTCGGCGGTGCCGGTGGCTCGGGCGGCTTGGGCGGGCTGCTCTCCGGCGCTGGCGGCAGTGCCCTGGCGGCCGGGGCCATGGGCCTGCTGCTGGGCAACAAAAAG
>DQGF01000350.1:0-129 GCA_003525045.1 Pseudomonas sp.
CGATGCCCATGCCGTATTGGCGGCGGATGCCGTACTGGGTGGCGCTTTGGGCTTCTATGACCCAGGCCGAGAGGGACTCCCAGGGGACGAAGACTGGTTCGGTGGTGTCTTCGGGCATGAAGCAGACTT
>DQGF01000350.1:471-719 GCA_003525045.1 Pseudomonas sp.
GTTGAAGCGGGTGGGGATGATTTCGGCGCGTTTGTTGTGGTTGTGGAGCCAGACGCAGAGGCCGATGAATAGGGTGATGAAGCCTGTTACCGCTGCATATCCATAACCTTCGTGGAATATACCCGTCATCGAGTCCCAAATATCTGCTCTGCCGTAACCAAAAATAACCCCTAGAAACCCAGTAAATAGTGGGAACAGAAATGCAACCATAAATGCGCCACTGAAAGGCAAACCTAAAATTACCTGCC
>DQGF01000350.1:1032-1277 GCA_003525045.1 Pseudomonas sp.
TGCCATGAGAACACCTCTGGCGATCCCCATCCGAAGTCCATGTACACCTCATTTAATTCTCCGATGTGAGGGCCATGAGGCGGCAGCGGTGTTGGAAGCGGCAGCGGGGCGAGATAGGTGATCTTCCCGCTTGGAAAGGGCTCGACATCTCCGGCTTTGCGCGATTGCTCTAGGTGCGGTGTCGGCGCGGGGTTATCAAGGTTTTTGGGCATGGTCGACCGGCTCCAGCAAATGGGTTTCAACCA
>DQGF01000350.1:1585-5115 GCA_003525045.1 Pseudomonas sp.
CTCCAGCAAATGGGTTTCAACCAGCAACAGGGGCGGATGCTCGGTGACTGATTTTGGCGGAAGCGAAGGAAAATGGCCTTCGCCCCGAGGATTGAGATGAATGACGTGGGTGCGAGAGATCCACTCTCCTTTGGGGTTCAACATTTGCACGCACACCCCCAGTTCCAGTGTCTCGACCACAGGCGCCATCGGAGCATTACGATTCAGCGGATATTGCAGGCATACAATCAGCGGGTCTGCTTGCACGACCAGCAGGCTGTCCGTCACTTCATCGCTGATCACATCCTTGCGTTCACGCGCGGTACCGCGGCTGTCGAGGGGGCGGAAAAGCCGATGGGCGCCGATACCCAGGCGGTGAGACGGTTTACCGCTTAACGGTGTCTGGAAGTCGCTCAGTTTCACCCCCGGTAGCGTGAGATGAATATCACTGGGTTTGGCGCGCAAAAACAGGTTCTTCAGCAATGAGTCATGCTTGTTCAAGCCAAGTTGTGCAGAAGGGGCGTGAAGTAAATCGCCGAGGTAACGTTGGTACTGATCCAGGGTGTAGTTACCGCGTTCATTGGTGTCCAGGCTCCATGGCGTAGTTTTGAGCCATTTGTCGTGGGCGCTTATGTTGTAGCGGTTGAACAGCCAGGTGCCGCCCAGTTCCAGTACGGTAAATAAGAAGCCGGCCAGGTTGACCCGGAAAAAGACTGTTGAAAGACGTGTGCCGGCGGCGGCCCAGGCGGCTGTTCTTGCAGCAGTGCTTTTAGCGATCAATACAGTCGCCCCCGCACGTAATGTGTGACCCAAACCATAGGCATTGACAGCGGTCATGCCGGCTGCACCCACTGTGGCAACAGCAGCACTGTTTTGTGCCGCGCGGTTGCCACTGCGCGTCGCTTGCTGCCAATTCTGGTGTTGGGTATTGAGGCTGGACAATGAAGATGTCAAACCTAAAACGTAGGTAAAACCACCCAAACCGATATGTATTTTCCCCATCTGCACATGCACACTCTCCAAGGCATGATGTTGAGCTGCCCAGACCAGCTTATCGCTGCGTGCCTTCAGAGCGGTGTCTGCCAAGCTTTGAGCTGCGGTGAAACCAGCAGCACCGGTAGCGGCGAGCGCAGCGAAGAAAGCAGCACGTTTCTTTTCGTCTTTGGTCTGGCTCATCATCTCTCGATAGACCACCACCAAATTCACCGCCTGCGCCAAAAACACCAACAACCCAACCCCTTCGCTCTTGATCAAGTCTGCCTTTGGCACACTCTGAACCCCCAGCCGAATGTTCTTCAGCAAACTCCTCACCTCCTGCTGCTGCGCCGGTGGAAACACCACCGTCACCCCCGCCCGAGCCGGGGTGGCGCCGTATTTGCGCACCGACTGATCCGGCAGTTCAGCAATCGGGCTGAGCGCGCCCGCCAGTCGACCTTCGAGTTGCGTCAACTCTGCACGCACCCGAACGATCTCGGTCTGCAACTCGACCGCCCGTTGGGTCTTGTGTCCCGGCAGGTTTTTGTTGTGGGTAAGCCGGTTGCGCTCACTTGTCAAACTCTTTTGGTAAGCGCGCTCCGTGAGCACGTCCTTGATGTCGGCTTGCAGCGCCGTGTGTTCGGCCGGGGTGGCGACGGTGAACGTCACTCCGGTGCTTTTCGCCGCATCGAGGATCCGTGCCAGCAGCGCTTTGGGCAGATGGCGGAATAGTTCGTCGAGGTCGGGGACTTTCCCTCCCGCCAGATCGAAGCCTTCCAGCGCGCGGCTCAGGCCCAGGTTCAACGCTGGGCTGTAGCTGTGTTGCACCGCGTCGGCCATGGCGCGGGTGTGTTCGGGCAAATCGTCGCGGGCAGGCAGGTGCGGTTGTTCGATTTTTCGCAGGGTTTCCAACCAATGGGGCAGCTTGCTGTACAGGCCGGTCCCCGCATTGGACAACAGGCTGTATTGCACCAGCAGCTCAGGCCTGACGCGCAGCGGCAAGGTATAGAACGGGGACCGCGTCAACTCCGGGTGTTCTTCCAGATAACCAAGCATCTTTTCACTGGCGTGGTCGCTGCGGCAGATGTCCTTGATGCAGGCGTATTCGGCAGCGAAGACCTCGGCCAATTGCTGCGGCTCGTGCGCGTCGTAGTACCAGGCCGAACGATGGTAACGCCCGGCACATACCAGCATCGTACGGTCAGCGGTGATGCGTTCGAGCACGCGGTTCCAGCGCCCGAGGTCTGCGCGGTGCTGAAACAACGCGTCGTCCATGGCGGGGCGGTCGATGAAATCGTTGATCCCGCGTTTGCCCGTGAAATCGGAGCCCTCGATCACATCCTCAATGCGTTTGTTTTGCTCCTTGCCGAGCTTGATCAGGGTTTTGAGGTGCTGCTCAACGAAGTCGGTGGGGGCCATCGCAAAGTGCTGGCGGGCGTAGTAACTGCGGTCCGCGTCGTCAATGGCGCGCCTGTGTGCAGTGATGTCTGGATTGCCCCCCTGATACTTGAGCATCTCCTGGACTTCGGCTTGGGCCTCCTTGCGCAGCTGCACCAGCTCCGGGGGGGCAGGTACGTCGACAGGCTCGACCTTGCCGCCCTTGTTCAGGTAATCCAGCAAGGCTTTGCGCGTGTGTTCCCGGGTTGGTTCAGGCAACTGTTGCAGATCGACAAGCAGCGCATTGACCGCCGGGTCGTCGCTGGCATCGGCCAGGTTGCCGATATCCGCCGGACTGAGCAGGCTCAAAGATTCGATATAGCAGGCCAGTAAATAATTACGTTCGTTGTGGTCGGCGTTGCTCCAGTCGTCGACCCAGCCGACCACAGTGTCTTGATACTCGGCCAGATCACGCAGCACGCCGAGGTCGTCCTGCACCACGAGGAACAGCGTGTCGTCCTGATAAGCCGGGCGGACCCGCCCGAGAAACTCGCCTATGTGCGCCTCGCGAAAGCGCAGAGGCCGTTCCCACAGATACGGTTCACGTTCGTGCTCGGGGACGCCGCTGACTTGTACCGTCGGTAACAGAACGGCATCCGGCGGCGACTCGGCTTCCAACTCGGTGCGCTCTTGGGCGGCTTGTGCCTGCTGGGCCGGAATCGTCGCAAACTCCGCCAGCCACTGCTTGCCTTGCGCGACCGTCAGTAGGTGTTCGCCGCCGGTTTCGCAATTCACCGGGCCGAGGTCGACGGCTTGCATGAAGTGTTCGCGCTCCTTACGACTCACGGTCACTTGCGCGCATTTGGCGGCGGTCCACTGCACCTCGGCAAAGCACACATGCAAGAGGCTGCGCCGAGAAAACACCAGGGCCGGACGCTGTTCGACAGGCGTGCGTTGATCGCCATCGACTTTGGCACCCTTGTGCAGCAGGGCGCTGACCAATCCATTGAGTACGCGGTATTCATGCAGGTGGCCGGTGAGGCTGTCGATCACGTACAACCAGCCATCGCGCAACATGCGAATGCCCAGTGGACGGGTCTGGAGGGCGTAAGGCAGTTTCAGCGCGGGACTCGGATCGACGGTTTTTTCTACGAGGCCGTAGCGCAAGGGCAGGAGCTGCACATGGGTTTGCCGCAAAG
>DQGF01000351.1:0-2432 GCA_003525045.1 Pseudomonas sp.
CTGGTCAAGGCACTGGGCAAGCAAATCGCGAAGAACGATGCCGAAGCCGAGCGCTATGTGCATCTGGGCGCAACCAGTCAGGACGTGATGGACAGCGGCCTGGTGCTACAACTACGTTGCGCGTTGATATTGATTGAAAGGGATCTGGCGCAGTTGGGGGAGACCCTCGCGACCCAGGCCTTGCGTTACGTTGCCACGCCGCTGGCCGGCCGCACCTGGTTGCAACACGCGACGCCGGTCACCCTCGGCATGAAGATCGCCGGTTGGCTCGGCGCCGTGACCCGCAGCCGCCAGCGTCTTGAAGAACTCAAACCGCGACTGCTGGTGCTGCAGTTCGGGGGGGCCTCCGGAACACTCGCGGCCCTCGGCGAACAAGCGCTGCCAATCGCCGAAGCGCTGGCCGAAGAACTGCAACTGACCTTGCCCGAACAACCCTGGCACACCCAGCGAGATCGCCTGGTGGAGTTCGGTTCGGTGCTGGGCTTGATCGCCGGCAGCCTCGGCAAACTCGGCCGTGACATCAGCCTGTTGATGCAGACCGAAGCTGGCGAAGTTTTCGAGCCTTCGGCGCCGGGCAAAGGCGGTTCCTCGACCATGCCGCACAAACGCAACCCGGTAGGCGCAGCAGTGCTGATCGGTGCCGCGACCCGGGTACCGGGTTTGCTGTCGACACTGTTCAGCGCCATGCCTCAGGAACACGAGCGCAGCCTGGGCTTGTGGCATGCCGAATGGGAAACTCTGCCGGAGATTTGCTGCCTGGTATCCGGTGCGTTGCAGCAAGCATTGTTGGTCACCGATGGACTGGAAGTGGATGCCGATCGCATGGCCCGCAACCTCGACCTGACCCAGGGCCTGGTACTGGCCGAAGCGGTGAGCATTGTCCTTGCCCAACGGGTCGGTCGCGACACCGCCCATCATCTGCTCGAGCAATGCTGTAAGCGCGCCGTGGCGGAACAACGTCATCTGCGCGCAGTACTCGGCGACGAGCCGCAAGTGACCGCCGAGCTGTCTGTCGCTGAACTCGATCGTCTGCTGGACCCCGCCCATTACCTCGGTCAGGCCCATGCCTGGGTCGAGCGAACGGTGGCTGAACATTCTGCATTGACTGCTTGAAGGAGATTGCCGTGGCATTCGTACAACTCGCCGAGGGCGAACTGAACTACCAACTCGATGGACCGGCCGATGCGCCGGTGCTGGTGCTGTCCAACTCGTTGGGCACCGACCTGCATATGTGGGACGCGCAGATTCCGGCGTTCACCGAACAGTTCCGGGTGCTGCGTTTCGATACGCGTGGCCACGGCAAGTCGCTGATCACGCCAGGGCCCTACAGCATCGAGCAACTGGGTCAAGACGTGCTGGCACTGCTGGACGCCTTGCACATCGAGCGCGCGCATTTTTGCGGTCTGTCCATGGGCGGCTTGATCGGCCAGTGGCTGGGGGTAAACGCTGGCCAGCGTCTGCACAAACTGGTGGTGTGCAATACCGCGGCGAAAATCGGCGACCCGTCGGTGTGGAACCCGCGGATCGAAACCGTGCTGCGTGACGGCGCGGCAGCGATGGTCGCCCTGCGCGATGCGTCGATTGCGCGCTGGTTTACCGCGGATTTCTCCGAAGCCAATCCCGCAGCGGCGAAGAAGATCACCGACATGCTTGCGGCCACCTCGCCTGAAGGTTATGCCGCCAACTGCGCTGCCGTGCGCGATGCCGATTTCCGCGATCAGCTGTCCTCGATCAAGGTACCGTTGCTGGTCATCGCTGGCACCGAAGATGCGGTCACGCCGCCGGCCGGCGGGCACTTTATCCAGGAGCACGTGCGCGGCGCCGAGTACGCCGAGTTCTATGCCGCGCACCTGTCCAACGTCCAGGCTGGCGCTGCGTTCAGTGACCGGGTACTGGCGTTTTTGTCAGCCGATTAAGGGGATTGTCGTGGACGAGAAACAACGTTACGACGAGGGCTTGAACGTCCGCCGCGCGGTACTGGGTGACGCTCATGTCGACCGCAGCCTGAATGCCCTGACCGAGTTCAACTCGGAGTTTCAGGAGATGATCACCCGCCACGCCTGGGGCGACATCTGGACCCGTCCGGGCTTGCCGCGCCACACCCGCAGTTTGATCACCCTGGCCATGCTGATCGGCATGAACCGCAACGATGAACTCAAACTGCACCTGCGCGCCGCTGCCAACAACGGCGTGACCCGCGGTGAGATCAAGGAAGTGATCATGCAGAGCGCGATCTACTGCGGCATCCCGGCGGCGAATGCGACGTTCCACCTGGCGGAATCGGTGTGGGATGAGTTGGGGGTTGAGTCGCGGGAGTAATCAAGGATTTGCGCTGTCGCGTGTAACGCCTTCGCGGGCAAGCCTCGCTCCTACAGGTTTGGGATTGGCCGCAAATTTGCGGCCGACATTAATCCTGTAGGAGCGAGGCTTGC
>DQGF01000351.1:2729-8455 GCA_003525045.1 Pseudomonas sp.
GCGAGGCTTGCCCGCGAAGACGTACTCGAGGTTTACAGCAAACTGATCGGATAGCTGACAATCAACCGATTCTCATCGAACTCGTTATTGCTGAAGTCGCGGCGGATGGTCGAGTTACGCCATTTGACGTTCAAGTCCTTGAGCGCTCCGCTCTGGACGGTATAACCCAATTCACTCTCGCGCCCCCATTCCTTGCCATCGGTAATCGTGCCGGTGTGCACGTTGTCGCCACTGATGTAGCGGTTCATCAGGGTCAGGCCCGGCACGCCGAGCGCGACGAAGTTGTAGTCGTGGCGCAGCTGCCAGGACTTCTCCTTGGCGTTGTCATAGCTGGCGTTATAGCTGTCGTTGGCCAAGGTGCCGCCGCTGGTGCCGTTGACCCGCATCCAGGCGCTGTCGCCGGTGAGTTTTTGCAGGCCGACGTAAAAGGTGTTACCACCGTATTTGGCCGAGAACATGCCTGACCAGGTCTTGTTGTCCAGCTCGCCGGCCCGGGCGCTGCCATCATCCTTGCCGTAGAAGAAACCGAGGTTGGCGCCCAGGGTCCAATCGCCGAGGGGCTGGCTGTGGATAAGATTCACGTATTGCTGGCTGTAGATGTCCTTGAGTTCGGCGTTCCACAGGCCGATCTGGGAGCGCTTGTCGTTGAAGACGTATTCGCCGCCCTGGAAGTTGAAACGGTCGGAGGTGAACGTCGGTTTCCCGCTCATCGACATGTCGCTCATGCTGCTGTCGTCCCGCGGGCTGTTGGCGCGGAACTGGCCGCCGTAAAGCGTCAGGCCGGCGACTTCCTTCGAGGTGATCTGGCCGCCGCGGAAGGTTTGCGGCAGGGAGCGACCGTCGTCGGAGCGCAAGATCGGCAGCACCGGCATCCATTCGCCAACCTTCACTTCGGTCTGGGACAGCTTGGCCTTGAACGCCACGTTGGTGCGACCGAAGTTGTCCGCTGGGCGACCGTCGTGGTCCAGCGGCAGCAACTGCGTACCGCCAGTGCCTTTACCGCCGTCAAGTTTCACCGAGTACAGCCCCAGCACATCCATGCCGAACCCGAGGGTGCCCTGGGTAAACCCGGACCTGGCGTCGAGGATGAAGCTTTGTGTCCACTCTTTAGCCTTGCCCTGAGCCTTGGTCGGGTTGGTGAAGTTGCGGTTGATGTAGAAGTTACGCAGGTTCAGGTTGACCTTGGCCCCTTCGACGAAGCCCGATTCCTCCGCCACGGCGGGTAGGGCCGCGCTGGCCAGAGCGATGGCGATCAGGCCGGGAAGAAAATGCTGCGGGGTAGAAGGCGTCATGGGCTCGGGTCTCTCTAATTCTTGGGGATGAAACGGGGCGATGCCGCAACCTGTGGGTTGCAGTCGAAAGATTCGAATTTGGGAGTAGCGGTGCGGGATCAGCCGGAGAGGGCAGGGCGCTGGGACATGGTGTCGAACCTGTTGTTATTGGTTTTGTGTGGCGAATGGTGCGGGGAATGTACCAGATGGTTCAATTGGTGAAAGCGGGTTTTGGGCGATTATCGAACAGCAAAAAACAACACCGTCAGCTGACATGCGCCAAGCACATTGATCGCTCTTTTGAGGTGATAGGCATTCACCACCAAGGCGACTTCATCAGCTATCGTGCCTTCGAGTTGTCGTAGCAGGAACCGAGCATTGGGTATTGACCAAATCACCTGAGATCAAACCCACCGTGCGGTAAAACGGGAGAAAAGTTGTATTGCGGTGCAACGCTCAGCGCTGCACCGACAATGCAATTGCCGCCCAGACCAGATTCTGGGCTCACGCAGCCGCACCAAGTTCCGAATCATTTCAGTGGCCCTATGTTTCTGATCGATAAGATGATTTGGTAACTGTAAGAAATACCAGTTTTTTAGACTGTTTGGCTGTAACCATCATAACCAGAGTATCTAACCAAACAGGAGCACCTCGCATAATGGACGCTATGGACATCTCCCTGGGCTCTCAACCTAGTGTCAGTCTTTCAAACAACGCAGCCTGTCAGACTGTGTGAAAACGCAGTGAGGGTGGCGGGGGTTCTCCTTGAATTGAGCCATAACGAAAAATGCTCCGTATCTTTCGAAACGGAGCATTTTTTTTTGCCGCGCAGATTGCTAGGTTTTCACGCATTCTGAAAGGCGGGCTTCATATTTACCGCGCGATCAGAACAACTTCATCTTCGGCGCTTCTTCTTTCAACGGCTCGACCTGTGCGGTCTGCTCGTTCCAGCCGCCACCCAGTGCCTTGTACAAATTGACCGCACTGGTCAGCTGCGCCAAACGGTCGGTGATCAGCGCCTGTTGGGCACTGAACAGCTGACGCTGGGCGTCGAGGAAGGTTAGGTTGCTGTCGACACCGATGCGGTAACGACGCTCGGCCAAACGGTAGTAGTCCTGGTTGGCCCTGACGAAATCACGCTGAGCCTGCAACTGCTCGGTGTAGGTCTGGCGTGCAGCCAGGCCGTCGGCGACTTCCTGGAAGGCCGTTTGAATGGACTTCTCGTAGTTCGCCACGCCGATGTCTTTCTGGATTTTCGAGTAATCCAGGCTGGCGCGCAGACTGCCGGCGTTAAAGATCGGCAGGTTGATCTGCGGCTGGAACAACCAGGTGCCCGAACCGCCCTTGAACAGGCCGGACAGATCCGGGCTCAGGGAGCCGGCATTGGCCGTCAGGCTGATGCTCGGGAAGAACGCAGCCCGTGCGGCGCCGATGTTGGCGTTGGCAGCCTTGAGGTTGTATTCGGCCTGGAGGATGTCCGGACGACGTTGCAGCAAGTCCGACGGCAGGCCAGGCGGTACTTGGCTCAGCAGCTCGTCAGACAGCGGCTTGGCGGTTTGCAGGTTGGCCGGGATACCGGTGCCGAGCAGCAGCACCAGGCTGTTTTCATCCTGGGCGACCTGGCGGGTGTACCGCGCCAGTTGCGCGCGGGCGTTTTCCACCGAGGTGCGCGACTGGGCCAGGTCCAGCGCCGAAGCCACACCGACTTCGTTGCTGCGGGCGGTGAGCTTCAGGCTCTCCTCGAATGCACCGAGGGTGTCCTGAGTCAGTTTGCGTAGCTCTTTGTCGGCCTGCCAGGTCATGTAGGCGTTGGCCACGTTGGCCACCAGACTGATCTGCGTGCTGCGGCGTCCTTCTTCAGTGGCGAAGTATTGCTGCAGTGCTTCTTCGCTCAGGCTGCGAACCCGACCGAACAGGTCGAGTTCATAAGCGCTGATGCCGACTGTGGCCGAGTAGGCACTGGTGATGCCCGCTTCACCGGTCTGCGAGGCCCGCGCCGGCACCCGTTGACGACTGCCGGTGCCATTGGCCGAAACCGCCGGGAACAGATCCGCACGCTGGATGCGGTACTGCGCCGCGAAGGCATCGATATTCAGCGCCGCGACCCGCAGGTCACGGTTGTTTTCCAGGGCGACCTGGATCATCTGCTGCAACGCCGGGTCATGGAAAAACTGCTTCCAGCCCTGTTCGGCGGCGGCCTGGGCAGGCGCCTGGGCCGACGAGTACGCCGGGCCTTGCGGATACTGGCCTGCCACTGGCGCTTCAGGCCGCTGATAATCAGGTATCAGTGAGCAACCGCTCAGCACGAAGGCGGCGATTGCGAGGGAGAGTAGCGACTTGCTCATTAGCCAGCCTCTTTAGAAGGTTCAATAGCGGCATCCTGGTCAGCGGTTTTGCGCTGCCCTATGGCCGACACGGTGACGAAAAACAGTGGGACCCAGAAGATCGCCAGGATCGTGGCCGTGAGCATACCGCCAATTACCCCGGTACCGATCGCATGTTGGCTACCTGAGCCGGCGCCCGTGGAAATGGCCAGTGGTACCACACCGAGCACGAAGGCGAGCGAAGTCATGATGATCGGTCGCAAACGCATCCGGCAGGCTTCGATCGCTGCATCGCGCAGGCTACGCCCTTGTTCATGCAGTTCCTTGGCGAATTCGACGATCAGAATCGCGTTTTTCGCCGCCAGACCAATGGTCGTCAACAAGCCCACCTGGAAGTACACGTCGTTGGACAGGCCGCGCAGGCTGGTCGCCATCAGCGCCCCAATGATCCCCAGCGGCACCACCAGCATCACCGCGATCGGAATCGACCAGCTTTCGTACAATGCCGCCAGACACAGGAACACCATCAGCAGCGATAGCGCGTACAGGGCTGGCGCTTGCGAGCCGGACAGACGTTCTTCGTACGACAGACCGGTCCAGGAGATACCGACACCGGCCGGCAGCTTCTTGGCCAGGGCTTCGACTTCGGCCATGGCTTCACCGGTGGAATAACCGGGGGCCGGGGCACCGAGGATTTCCATCGCTTCCACGCCGTTGTAACGCGACAGTTTCGGCGCGCCGTAAATCCACTCACCCTTGGCGAAAGCCGAGAACGGAACCATGGTGCCGGCGCTGTTGCGCACATACCATTTCTTCACGTCTTCAGGGCTCATGCGTGCACCCGGCTGGCCTTGCACGTAAACCTTCTTCACCCGACCACGGTCGATGAAGTCGTTCACATAGCTACTGCCCAAGGCAATCGACAGAGTGTTGTTGATGTCGGTGAGGGTCACGCCCAGGGCGCTGGCCTTCTCATCGTCGATTTCCAGTTGATATTGCGGCTCGTCATTCAGGCCGTTGGGACGGACCTGCGAGAGGATCTTGCTTTGCGCCGCCATGCCGAGGAATTGGTTGCGCGCTTCCATCAGCTTGTCGTGACCGATACCGGCGCGGTCCTGCAGGAACACGTCGAAACCGGTGGCGTTACCCAGTTCCAGTACCGCCGGTGGTGCGAAAGCAAACACCATGGCGTCACGGAAGGTGAAGAAGTGCTGCTGGGCCCGCGCCGCGAGTTTGAATACGCTGTTGTCGGCGTTACGCTCGCCCCAGGGCTTGAGCATGATAAAGGCCATACCCGAGCTCTGGCCACGGCCGGCGAAGTTGAAGCCGGTCACGGTAAACACCGAGGCCACCGCATCGCCTTCACCGCCGTCCTTGGTCGGACGCAGCAGGAACTCACGCATCTCGTCCACCACCACCTGCGTGCGCTGGGCGCTGGAGCCGGCGGGGGTTTGCACTTGGGCAAACAGGACCCCCTGGTCTTCTTCCGGCAGGAACGCCGTTGGAATCCGGGTGAACAGCCAGATCATGCCGACCAGGATGATGAGGTACGCCAGCAGGTACGGAGCCTTGTTCGAGAGCATGTTGCCCACGCCACGCTCGTAGCTTCTGACACCACGGTCGAAGTTGCGGTTGAACCAGCCGAAGAAGCCGCGTTTGGGCGTGCCGTGCTCGCCTTTGGGAATCGGCTTGAGCATGGTGGCGCACAGCGCCGGGGTGAAGATCAGCGCAACCAGTACCGACAAGGCCATGGCCGAGACGATGGTGATCGAGAACTGCTTGTAGATCACCCCGGTGGAACCGCTGAAGAACGCCATCGGCAGCAGTACCGCCGACAGCACCAGGGCAATACCGACCAGTGCACCCTGGATCTGCCCCATGGATTTCTTGGTGGCCTCCTTGGGTGACAGGCCTTCTTCACTCATGACCCGTTCGACGTTCTCCACCACGACAATGGCGTCGTCCACCAGCAAACCGATGGCCAACACCATACCGAACATGGTCAGGGTATTGATGCTGAAACCGAACGCCGCGAGGATGCCGAAAGTACCCAGCAATACCACCGGCACGGTCATCGTGGTGATGACGGTGGCGCGGAAGTTTTGCAGGAACAGGAACATCACCAGGAACA
>DQGF01000334.1 GCA_003525045.1 Pseudomonas sp.
ACGACCGCCCCTGTAGGAGCGAGCTTGCTCGCGAAGGACCTGAGAACGCCGCGGGGTGTCAGGCTTCCATCGTTATCGTTGACGACCATCGCGAGCAATCGAGCGTCGACCGGCTGCTCCTACAGAAGCAAATACACCCGATACATCGACAGTAGCGGCACCCGCCCACAAGGCCGATGCCGACAGTGGAACAACAAAAACAATCACTGTGAGGGATACCGATATGTCAGAACATGTTCAGCCACTGGAAGCCGTACGCAGTGCGGGGACCAGCCGCGAGACCCAGAAAGTCATCTTCGCCTCATCGCTCGGAACCGTTTTCGAGTGGTACGACTTTTTCCTCTACGGCGCCCTCGCGGCCGTCATCAGCAAACAGTTCTTCGCCGGGGTCAACGACACCACCGCGTTCATCTTTGCGCTCATGGCGTTCGCCGCCGGCTTCATCGTGCGGCCATTCGGCGCGCTGGTGTTCGGCCGGCTCGGGGACATGATCGGGCGTAAATACACCTTCCTCGCCACCATCATTCTCATGGGCATAGCGACCTTCTGCGTCGGGCTGCTACCGACCTACGCCAGCATCGGCATTGCCGCGCCCATCATTCTGGTGGTACTGCGCATGCTGCAGGGCCTGGCCCTGGGCGGTGAATACGGCGGTGCTGCCACTTACGTCGCGGAACACGCGCCGATCGGCAAACGCGGTTTTCACACCAGCTGGATTCAGTCCACGGCAACCCTCGGTTTGCTGCTGTCACTGCTGGTGGTGCTGGCTTGCCGCTACTTCACCGGTGACCAGTTCGAAGTCTGGGGCTGGCGGATTCCGTTTCTGTTTTCGATCATTCTGCTGGGCATCTCGACCTGGATTCGCATGAGCCTGCACGAGTCGCCGGCCTTCGTGAAAATGAAAGAAGAAGGCAAACTCTGTAAGTCGCCGCTGCGCGATTCCTTCGGTAAATGGGACAACCTCAAAGTCGTACTGATCGCCCTGTTCAGCATCAACGCCGGGCAAGCGGTGACCTTCTACGCGGCGCAGTTCTACGTGCTGTTCTTCCTCACCCAGTTCCTGAAAATGGACCCGGCCCTGGCCAACAGCCTGCTGATCGTCAGCGTGATCATCGGCGCGCCGTTCTTCATCATTTTCGGCTGGCTGTCGGACAAGGTCGGGCGCAAACCGGTGCTGATGATCGGCCTGCTGCTGGCCACCGCGCTGTACTTCCCGATCTTCAAGACCCTGGCCCACTACGCCAACCCGGCCATCGACCAGGCCAGCCGTCAGGCACCGATCACCGTGCTGGCCGACCCGGCCACCTGCACCTTCCAGTTTGACCCGGTGGGCAAGGCGAAATTTGATAGCCCGTGCGACAAGGTCAAGACCTTCCTGGTCAAACAGGGCCTGCCCTACAACAGCGCAGCGGCCCCCGCCGGCAGCGGCGTGCAGGTCAGCATCGGCGACGTGAAAATCGACGGTTACGATGAAGCGGCCCTGCGTGGCGCAGTGACGCTGGCCGGCTATCCGTCACAAGCCGACACCCAACTGATCAACAAGCCAATGATCGTGGCCCTGATCGTCGCGCTGATCATCATCTCCGCCATGTGCTATGGCCCGCTGGCGGCGTTGATGGTCGAACTGTTCCCGACCCGCATCCGCTACACCTCGATGTCCCTGCCCTACCACATTGGCAACGGCTGGTTCGGCGGTTTCCTGCCGACGGTGTCGTTTGCCCTGGTGGTGTACACCGGCGACATCTTCTACGGGCTGTGGTACCCGGTGGTGATTACCGGGGTCAGCCTGGTGGTGGGGTTGATTTGTTTGCGCGAGACCAAAAACGTGGACCTGCACACCAACTGACAGCCAGTGCAAAAAACGCCCCGCAACGCGGGGCGTTTTCGTTAATCTGATCCGACGCTCGACGCAACCATAGCCCCGCCACTCTCCAGACCGAGGCATCATGATCATTTCCTCCGCATCCGACTATCGCGAGGCAGCCCGTCGCAAACTCCCGCGTTTTCTATTCGACTACATTGATGGCGGCGCTTATGCAGAGCATACGCTGCGGGCCAACAGCTCTGATCTGGCCGATATCCGCCTGCGTCAGCGCATTCTGAAAAACGTCGAAACCCTGAGCCTTGAAACCACCCTGTTCGACCAGCCCCTGGCAATGCCGATCATTTTGGCCCCGGTAGGTCTGACGGGCATGTTCGCCCGGCGTGGTGAAGTGCAGGCTGCAAAAGCAGCGCAAAACAAAGGCATCCCACTGTGCCTGTCAACGGTATCGGTGTGTTCGATCGAGGAAGTCTCGAGTCAAAGCCAACAACCCCTCTGGTTTCAGCTGTATGTGTTGAAAGACCGTGGGTTCATGAAAAACGCGCTGGAGCGTGCAAAGGCCGCCGGGGTGCAGAACCTGGTTTTTACCGTGGATATGCCCACGCCCGGCGCCCGATACAGGGATGCACACTCGGGCATGTCGGGCCCTTTTGCAGGTTCACGGCGAATATTTCAGGCAATGACCAGACCTGCCTGGGCCTTCGACGTAGGCCTCATGGGGCGTCCCCACGACCTGGGGAATGTGTCGAAGTACCTGGGCAAAGCCGTAACACTCGAAGACTACATGGGTTGGCTGGCCAAGAACTTCGATCCTTCGATCAGCTGGAGCGATCTGGAGTGGATTCGTGATTTCTGGAAGGGCCCGATGATCATCAAAGGCATTCTCGATCCCCAGGATGCCAGAGACGCAGTCAGCTTTGGCGCGGATGGAATCGTCGTGTCGAACCACGGTGGGAGACAGCTGGACGGCGTGCTTTCCACGACCCGGGCATTGCCGCCGATCATGCAGGCCATCGGCAACGATCTGACGGTGCTGGTCGACTCGGGAATCCGCTCGGGGCTCGATGTCGTACGGATGCTGGCGCTGGGCGCAAAAGGCGTATTGCTGGGGCGCTCGATGGCCTATGCACTGGCTGTCGACGGTCAACGTGGTGTGGAAAATATGCTGGATATCTTTGCCAAAGAAATGCGCGTGGCGATGACACTGACCGGGGTGACGTCAATTGGTCAGATTGATGAATCGACGCTGGTTGGTGCTGTTCGATGAGTTGAACCCTGTTCATTGTAGGAGCGAGCTTGCTCGCGATGGACTCAAGAGCGCCGCGTT
>DQGF01000525.1:0-325 GCA_003525045.1 Pseudomonas sp.
AGCCTGGTCGTCGGTCATCGACAAGCTGCCCTGAATGAACCTCAGTGCCGAGTTCGGAACAGGCAGGTTTGCCGACTGCATATAGGTCGCGAGCAGCGCGGCGAACCTGAGCGCGCGCGCGCCGTCCCCCTCCGGTTTTCCAACAGGGTTGGTGTTCATCAGAAGTTACCTGCGCTTAACAGACTTTTGAGCGGATGCCACCAGGGCGTGCGATACCCGGTATGGACCTCGACCGTGGCGCTGGTACCCGAGAACAGTGGCAAAGCAGGATCCATCTCATCCAGTTCAAGCCGGACCGGTACCCGCTGCACCACCTTGACCCAGT
>DQGF01000525.1:617-2640 GCA_003525045.1 Pseudomonas sp.
GGCACGCGCTGCACCACCTTGACCCAGTTGCCGGTCGCATTTTCCGGCGGCAGCAGGGCGAAGTCCGATCCGGCGCCAGGGCTCATGCTGGTTATGTGGGCCTTGAATACATGATCCGGATAGGTATCGATACGGATGCTGGCTTCCTGGCCGGGACGCATATGGGTGACCTGGGTTTCCCGGAAGTTGGCCTCCACCCAGACCTGGCGATCAGACAGCAGGGCAAAGGCTGGCGCACCGCTGTTGACGTAGTTGCCCACCTGCAGATCGTCGACCTTGGCCACCACGCCATCGTCGGGGGCGTACACCGTCGCGTACGACAGGTACAGTTGCGCCTCGTCGAGCTGGGCCCTGGCCTCACGAACCGCCGGATGCTCATCGACTTCAATGTCTGGATGACCGTTCAAGGCCACGATCGTACTGGCGATCTGCTGTTCGATAGACGCTATGCGTTGCCGTGCGACTTTGAGATCGGTGTCGGCACGCTCGTAAATGGCACGGGATACGAACTCGCTGGCGACCAGCGCCTTCTTCCGGGCGAACTCCTTCTGCTCGAAGTCGGCCGAGGCCTTGGCTGATTGCAATTCTGCCTGCTGCTGCCGGTAGCCGGCCTTGAGCCCGTCGATGCGCAGCCGCGCGACGCTCAGTTGAGCTTGCGCGCGATTGACCGCAATCTGGAACGGCTCCGGATTGATCCGAAACAGAACCTGTCCCTTGCGGACCGGTTGATTGTCCTCGACCGCAATGTCGACGACCTGTCCGGAAATGCGTGCGTTGATCGAGGCCTTCGCCACCCGGGCGTAGGCGTTATCGGTGGAAACATAGGGCTCGCCCGCCAGATAACGGGCGTAGCCGACCGCGGCGAAGAGCACTGGCACACCCACCATAAGCAGCGGCCGCAGTCTCTCTTTCAACGGTTTCTGGATCGGCGTGTCAGCCAGGTTCGGCCCTGGATGCTCGAAGGCCTGCGTCGCCGAGATGTCGAACTGTTTGGTCATGATCGAATCCACCTTTAACCGGGAAATGGGGCTAACACCCAAAAAACAGCCTTAGCGTGTGCGGTCAGGAGGATCACTCCCGCCGCACCTGTTTCGTCGCCGCAACACCCAGTTCGAGCTCCGCTACAACAAACCTGCCATTGAGGAACTTCTGGTTCCTTAATTTTGTGCGATGGTGTAAGAATATCGCCTCATCCACCTTCGCTCAAGGATTTTGTACAACATGGCACAAAAAAAGATTACCGAGGGCAAAGGCCGGGGCCGGCCCCGTGCCTATGACCCGCAGACTGCGCTGCAGCAGGCGCTGGGGGTGTTCTGGAACACCGGCTATTCCGGTGCTTCGCTGGACAGCATCGCCACGGCGGCCGGTATGAATCGCCCCAGCCTCTATGCGGCATTCGGAGACAAGCACGCGCTCTATATCAAGGCGCTTGAGCAGTATTGGGAATTTGCCGCCGCGGCCATGCAGGAGGCGCTGAGCGACAGCAATCTGACGCTGGAGCAGGCGTTGATGGGTTTCTACGAGGGGCAGTTGTCGATCTATTTCTCGGGAGACGGCCAACCCCGTGGCTGCTTTGCGATTGGTACGGCGACGACCGAAGCCGTCGAGGATGCTGAAATACGCGAGGTGCTTTCGCAGCGGCTCAGCAGGCTTGATGCCGATCTTGAAACCCGTCTGCGCACGGCCATCGATTGTGGCGAACTCAAAGGCGATGTCGACCCGGCGGCGCTTGCCGTACTCGCGTCATCGCTGCTGCACAGCATTTCGATACGTGCGCGGGCGGGTACATCCCGTGCCGAGTTGACGGCGCTTGCCCGCGGTGCGGTCAGCGTGATTTGCGGCGTGTGAGGTTCAGGGTGGGCGAAAGACTTGAAGATATTCTTGCCGAGGACCTTGCAGTGATTTTTTGCGGGATTAACCCGGGAATGACGGCTGCCGCACAGGGGCATCATTTTGCAGGCAGAGGTAATCGCTTCTGGCGCACACTTCATCTCGCCGGCTTTACGCCGCAAGAAGTGCGTCC
>DQGF01000427.1:0-4160 GCA_003525045.1 Pseudomonas sp.
CTTGCCCGCGAAGAGGCCCGCACGCTCATCGCAAAACTTCAGACCGGCAAACTCGTCGTGGACTTGATCTCCGATAACGCAACAATCGAATTGACCTCCTGAATCCCCGGCACCATCGACAGCTTCTCGAAGAAAAACCGCTCATACGCCTCGATATCCGCCGTGACAATCCGCAACAAGAAATCCACCGACCCCATCAGCACATAACACTCCAGCACTTCGGGAAAACCGCGAATCGCCTCGGAGAACCCGGTGAAGTTCGAACGCCCGTGGGCATTGAGTTTGATTTCGGCAAAGATCTGCGTGTTGAGACCGATCTTCTTGCGGTCGAGCAAGGTCACCTGACCACGAATGATCCCTTCCTCCTTCATCCGCTGAATCCTCCGCCAACATGGCGACTGCGAGAGGCCCACCTGTTCGGCAATCTGCGCACTGGAAAGTGAAGCGTCCTCTTGCAGCAACGCGAGAATCTTGCGGTCGTAGCTGTCCAGCTCGCTGTGCATAGAAAAACCCTGAATAGAACACTTTATAAATTGAATGATTCGATTATTCGGCAATAAGGCCAATCATAGATAAGAAATGCCCGGCAACGAATGTAAAAATTCCTCCAGTGATTTTGGAGTCCGACCATGCCGCATTTAGAAGCCGTAAACACCCCGCCGACCCGTGCCGATGTGTGGAACGTCAGCAACGCTCATTGCCGCGTGCACTATCAATTGCTGGCCGAGGCAGAACCGGATCTGTTGTGCCGGGCGCTCAATCTGTTCGCGTTGCAGTTCCTGACGCCACAACAGGTCAACGTGCAGCGGATCGACGATTTGCTGTCCATCGACATCGTCATGGACGGCCTGAGCTGGCACCGTGCCCAGGTGATAGCGGAAAAATTACGTAACCTGATCAGCGTCTGCTCGGTGGATTTGCAAGCGGCTGATTCTGCCTGGGTCGAAGCGGCTCAGGCGGCGGGCTGAAAAAACCTGATACGGCTTCGTCGGGTAGTGGCCCAACGGTTTGCGGGTCCACGACTATCCTTTGCGAACTGTTGTTCATGAGGAGCCCGCATGTCCGTTCAACTTGCCATTCAGGACCGCTGGCTGGATCTCAATGATTTGCTGCGTGAACTGGTCGCCCAGGGCTTTATCAGCCAGGACTCGGCCGAACACGCGCTCAATGCCCGGCGCCGTCACGCCACCAATGGCCAGATGCACCCGCTGGAATTCATCGCCAGCCAACACCTGGACGACCTCAGCCGTCCCGGCAAACACCTGGATCTGGAAAGCCTGACCCTGTGGTTGTCCCAGCAGGCCGGCCAGCCTTACTTGCGCATCGATCCGCTGAAAATCAACGTCGCGGCCATTACCCCGCTGATGTCCTACGCCTTTGCCCAGCGCCACAAGATTCTCGCGGTCTCCGTCGATCGTGACGCGGTGACCGTGGCCAGCGCCCAGCCCTACGTCAACGGCTGGGAAGCGGACTTGACCCACGTGTTGAAGCTGCCAATCAAGCGCGTGGTGGCCAACCCGGTGGATATCCAGCGCTTCAGCGTGGAGTTTTTCCGCCTGGCCAAATCGGTCAGCGGCGCGACCAACGCCGACCAGCAGAGCAATACCCTGGGCAACTTCGAACAGTTGCTCAACCTCGGTGCCAGCGACCAGGAACCGGATGCCAACGACGCGCACATCGTCAACATCGTCGACTGGCTGTTCCAGTACGCGTTCCAGCAGCGGGCCAGTGATATCCACATCGAACCCCGGCGCGAGCAAGGCACGGTACGCTTTCGCATCGACGGCGTGCTGCACAACGTCTATCAATTCCCGCCGCAGGTGACCATGGCCATCGTCAGCCGCCTGAAGAGCCTGGGACGGATGAACGTCGCGGAAAAACGCAAACCCCAGGACGGCCGGGTGAAAACCAAGACCCCGGACGGCGGCGAAGTCGAGTTACGGCTATCGACTCTACCTACGGCGTTTGGCGAAAAAATGGTCATGCGGATCTTCGACCCGGAAGTGCTGCTCAAGGATTTCGATCAGCTGGGTTTTTCCGCCGAAGACCTGCGCCGCTGGCAGGACATGACGAGCCAGCCCAACGGCATCATTCTGGTGACCGGACCGACCGGTTCGGGCAAAACCACCACGCTCTACACCACACTCAAGAAACTGGCGACGCCCGAGGTCAACCTCTGCACCATCGAAGATCCGATCGAAATGGTCGAACCGGCGTTCAACCAGATGCAGGTCCAGCACAACATTGATCTGACGTTCGCCGCCGGCGTGCGCGCGCTGATGCGGCAGGATCCGGACATCATCATGATCGGCGAGATCCGCGATCTGGAGACCGCGGAAATGGCGATCCAGGCGGCACTCACCGGTCACCTGGTGCTCTCGACGTTGCACACCAACGACGCGCCAAGCGCCATCAGCCGCCTGCTGGAACTCGGCGTGCCCCATTACCTGATCAAGGCCACCGTGCTCGGTGTCATGGCCCAGCGACTGGTCCGCACCTTGTGCCCGCATTGCAAGGCACCGCTGACATTGAGTGAAGACGACTGGCAAACCCTGACCAGACCCTGGCAAGCGCCATTGCCCGCAAACGCCCAGCGTGCCATCGGCTGTCTGGAATGCCGCGACACCGGTTATCGCGGACGTGCCGGGGTTTATGAAATCATGCAGCTGACTGACGGCGTCAAAGCGCTGATCAACCCCGACACCGATCTGTTGGCGGTGCGACGTCAGGCATTCAAGGAAGGCATGCGCAGCTTGCGGCTGTCAGGGGCACAGAAAGTCGCGGCAGGTTTGACGACGATCGAAGAAGTGCTGCGGGTGACGCCGCAGAGTGAACAGAAATAGCCTGTAGGGAAAAGGGCGTGATGGAACTCGATTGGGTGATTGGCAATCAAACGCCGTAGTTAACCCAGTGGAGTCACCCATTATGCGTCTCAAACTTGCTGTCGCTACCATCGCATTGCTGTCCCTTCCTGTAGGTTCGGCGATGGCCGATAGCTTTTGGCGTAACGTCATCTCGTCCGGTGCGACCACCGGCTCGACGTACCTGACCTTCAAGGATCACAAGCTGATCATTGCCGCTCAGGATGATGCCGGCAGCTTTGTCGCCAGTGACGGCGGCATCCGCGGCCCGTATCTGGAAGCTGCGATGCAGAAAGTTCGCGCCGACAACCCGGGCCTGCAGGCCACGGACATGGAATTGGCGAATGCGATTCTGGCGAAGAATGCTGTCGCCTCTGAATAAGCTTTCAGCTGAACAAAAAATGCCGCTCCCATGAGCGGCATTTTTTTGCCTGCCACCCCGTAGGAGCGAGGCTTGCCCGCGAAAGCGGTGTCTCTGCCGACATATATGTTGCATGTTAAACCGCTTTCGCGGGCAAGCCTCGCTCCTACCTCTCAGCGGTATTCATCCACTGGCACACAAGCACAGAACAAATTCCGATCGCCATAGACGTTATCGACGCGATTCACCGCCGGCCAATACTTGTGCGCCTTGGTGTGTGCATCCGGGGTCACCGCCTGTTCAATGCTGTAAGGCCGCTCCCAGACTCCGGTGATGTCGGCCAAGGTGTGCGGCGAACGTTTCAGCGGGTTATCTTCGGCCGACCAGTTGCCGTTCTGCACTTCGGTGATTTCCGCGCGAATGCTGAGCATCGCTTCGATAAACCGGTCCAGCTCTGCCTTCGACTCACTCTCGGTCGGCTCCACCATCAAGGTGCCCGGCACCGGAAACGACATGGTCGGCGCATGGAAGCCGTAGTCCATCAGGCGCTTGGCCACGTCCTCTTCGCTGATCCCGGTCAGCGCCTTGAGTGGCCGCAGGTCGAGGATGCATTCGTGGGCCACCCGTTCGTTGCGCCCGGAGTAAAGCACCGGAAATGCACCGGACAGATGCTGCGCCAGGTAATTCGCGGCGAGGATCGCCACCTCGCTGGCATCCGCCAGTTGCGGTCCCATCATCGCGATGTACATCCAGCTGATCGGCAGAATGCTCGCACTGCCCCAGGGCGCCGCGCTGACTGCGCCATTCTCCGGCAGTGGCCCATCGATCGGTATCACCGGGTGATTGGCCACGAACGGCGCCAGATGTGCGCGCACGCCAATCGGTCCCATCCCCGGCCCGCCTCCACCGTGGGGAATGCAGAACGTCTTGTGCAGGTT
>DQGF01000427.1:4524-8492 GCA_003525045.1 Pseudomonas sp.
TTGGCGCCGTCCATGTACACCTGGCCGCCATGACTGTGGATGACTTCGCAGATCTCGCTGATGCCCTCCTCGTACACGCCGTGGGTCGAAGGATAGGTCGCCATCAGGCAGGCGAGTTTGTCCCCGGCGTCCGTGGCTTTTTCCTTGAGGTCATCGAGGTCGACGTTACCCGCCTCGTCGCACTCTACGATCACCACCCGCATTCCGGCCATTTGCGCCGAGGCCGGATTGGTGCCGTGGGCCGAGGACGGGATCAGGCAGATGTCCCGAGCGCCCTGATGACGGCTCTCATGATATTTGCGGATCGCCAGCAACCCGGCGTATTCACCCTGGGCGCCGGAATTGGGTTGCATGCAAATCGCGTCGAAACCGGTGATCGCGCAGAGCCAACGCTCCAGTTCCTCGATCATCAGCGAATAACCGACCGCCTGCTCTTTGGGCACAAATGGGTGCAGATTGGCGAATTGCGGCCAGGTGATGGGGATCATCTCGCTGGTGGCATTGAGCTTCATGGTGCAGGAACCCAGCGGGATCATCGACTGGTTGAGCGCGAGGTCCTTGTTCTCCAGTTGCTTGAGGTAACGCAGCATCTCGGTTTCGCTGTGATGAGCGCTGAACACCGGATGACGCAAATAAGGCGAGGTCCGAAGCAGCCCTTCTGGAATGCCGCAGATCAGGGTTTCAGCGTCCAGTTCATCGACGTTCATGCCATGATCGGCACCGAGGAATACATCGAACAACTTCGCCACTGTGGTTTCGTCAGAGGTTTCGTCCAGGCTCAAACCCAGCTGCCCACGCCCGAGAATGCGCAGATTGATCTGTGCCGCTCGGGCGCTTTCGATGATTGCGGTTTGGGTTCCGCCGACGTCCAGGGTCAGCGTATCGAAAAAGTGTTGGTTGAGGCGGGTAATGCCGTGGCGTTCCAGCCCGGCAGCCAGAATGCAAGTCAGTCGGTGGACGCGCTGGGCAATCCGTTTCAATCCTTCCGGACCGTGGTAGACCGCATAGAAACTGGCGATGTTGGCCAGTAGCACCTGGGCGGTGCAAATGTTCGAGTTGGCCTTCTCCCGGCGAATATGTTGTTCGCGGGTTTGCAGGGCCATACGCAACGCCGTGTTGCCGCGAGCATCTTTCGAGACACCAATGATCCGTCCTGGAATCGCCCGCTTGTACTCGTCACGACTGGCAAAAAACGCGGCATGGGGACCGCCGTAACCCATGGGCACACCGAAGCGCTGGGATGAGCCGAATACCACGTCGGCGCCCAACTCTCCCGGCGGGGTCAGCAACAGCAGGCTCAATAGATCGGTGGCGACGCAGGCCAGGGCTTGCTGGGCATGCAGGTGATCAATCAACGGGCGAAGATCGCGAATTTCGCCGTGGGTATCGGGGTATTGCAGCAGCGCGCCGAACACCTGGTGCTGCTTCAAGTTATCCACAGCGTCGATGATCAGTTCGAAACCAAAGCCCTCGGCCCGGGTCTGCACTACGGAAATCGTCTGCGGGTGACAGTTTTCGTCGACGAAAAACAGATTGCTTTTCGACTTGGCGACACGCTTGGCCAGAGCCATGGCTTCCGCCGCCGCAGTGGCTTCATCCAGCAACGAAGCGTTCGCCAGCTCCAGACCTGTGAGGTCGATGGTCAATTGCTGGAAATTCAGCAGCGCTTCGAGCCGCCCTTGGGCGATCTCCGGCTGATAAGGCGTGTAGGCGGTGTACCAACCGGGATTTTCCAGCACGTTACGCACAATGACAGCCGGCGTGAGAGTGCCGTGGTAGCCCATGCCGATCAGGCTGGTCCAGACCTGGTTCTGCTCGGCGTAACCCCGAAGCTTGGCCAGCGCGGCTTCTTCGTCAAGCGCTGGTGGCAGTTCCAGCGCACGGTTCAGGCGGATTCCCGGCGGCACCGTCTGCTCGATCAACTCGACCCGGCTGCCGAGGCCGAGGCTGTCGAGCATTGCCTGCTGCTCGGCGGCATCAGGCCCGAGATGGCGGCGGAGGAAGGCATTGGGGTCGCGTAACTGGCTCAAGGACGGCAACTGGGACATGACGGGCTCTCTCTTGACTGGCGCTCAACGTCGATGCAACACGGTCAAACCAGCATAGCAGTCGCTGCCGACAGCGAACCCTGTAGGAGCGAGCTTGCTCACGATGGTCGTCAACGATAACGCTGCAAGTCTGATACCCCGCGGCGTTCTCAGGTTCTTCGCGAGCAAGCTCGCTCCTACAAGGGATATCCGCACGTAACAAAAAGCCCCGACGAGTCGGGGCTTTGGGATGACGCTTAGGCCTTATTCGCCGATGGCAGCCTTGTAACCAGCTGCATCGAGCAGCTTGTCCAGTTCAGCCTTGTCGCTAGGCTTCAGTTTGAAGATCCACGCACCGTACGGGTCAGTGTTGAGCAGTTCTGGGGAAGCGCTCAGGTCTTCGTTGATCGCGATCACTTCACCGGCAACCGGGGAGTAGATGTCCGAAGCCGCTTTAACCGACTCCACCACCCCGGATTGGTCACCGGCAGCGAAGACTTTTCCGACTTCGGTCAGCTCAACGAACACCACGTCACCCAGGGCTTCCTGAGCGTGATCGCTGATGCCCACGGTGACGGTGCCATCGGCTTCCAGGCGGGCCCATTCGTGACTTTCGGCAAAACGCAGGTCGGCAGGGATATCGCTCATGTTCTGTGTCCTCAAGAAAAATGTCAGCGGTCGTTACCCGCCAGAAAAGGTTAGATCAAGGTTTTGCCATGGCGTACGAAGGTCGGTTTGACCACTCGGACCGGGTACCACTTGCCACGGATTTCCACTTCGGCGCGGTCGGCAGTTGCCATCGGCACGCGCGCCAGTGCTATCGACTTGCTAAGCGTAGGAGAGAAACTACCACTGGTGATCTCCCCTTCGCCAACATTGGCGATGCGAACCACCTGATGAGCGCGCAAAACCCCACGCTCCTCAAGGACCAGACCGACCAGTTTATGCTGTACACCACCGGCCCGCTCGGCTTCCAGGGCAGTGCGACCGATGAACTGACGTGTGGCCGGCTCCCAGGCAATGCTCCAGGCCATGTTGGAGGCCAGCGGTGAAACGTCTTGATGAATGTCCTGACCGTAAAGGTTCATGCCGGCTTCCACACGCAAGGTATCCCGTGCGCCGAGGCCGATCGGGGAAATGCCCGCGCCCACCAGATCGTTGAAGAATCCTGGCGCCTGGTCGGCCGGCAGAACGATTTCCAGACCATCTTCACCGGTGTAGCCGGTGCGCGCGATGAACCAGTCACCGTCGGGCTGGCCTTCGAATGGCTTGAGCAACTGGATCAGATTGCCGCGAGACTGGGTCACCAGTTCAGCGATTTTGGGCCGGGCCTGGGGACCTTGAATGGCCAGCATCGCCAACTCCGAACGCTCATTGAGCCGGACTTCGTAGTCGCCGAGGTGGGCCTGCATCCAGGCCAGGTCCTGATTACGGGTGGAGGCGTTGACCACCAGCCGATAACCGTCCTCGAGACGGTAGACGATCATGTCGTCGACGATGCCCCCGTGTTCGTTGAGCATGGTGCTGTACAGGGCACGGCCGGGGCTGTGCAGACGTTCGACATCATTGGCCAGCAGATGCTGGAGCCAGGCCTTTGCCTGGGGGCCGCCGACATCGATCACGGTCATGTGGGATACATCGAATACCCCGCAATCGCGGCGCACCTGATGGTGTTCCTCGACCTGCGAGCCGTAATGCAGAGGCATATCCCAACCGCCAAAATCGACCATCTTCGCGCCAAGGGCGAGATGAAGGTCATACAGAGGCGTACGCTGTCCCATGGGTTTCTCCTTCCGGGCGTGGCGAAGGTGCGGGCAGGTGCTGCACGGGGTGAAAGCCTTGAAATATAAGGCTTTCAGCCGATTTCAGCTACCTGGTCTGTAGGACGGACCGCACCGAATGCCGCGCATTGTAGCCTCAAGGTGTAGGACTGGCACCTAG
>DQGF01000427.1:8817-10511 GCA_003525045.1 Pseudomonas sp.
CGATGCGCCGAACGTCGAATCAATCCGATGACCGGTAACAAGCCGACCAAGACCAGCGACAGAGCCGGCAACGACGCCCTCGCCCACTCCCCTTCACTGGTCATTTCGAAGATACGCACCGCCAGCGTGTCCCAGCCAAACGGGCGCATCAGAAGGGTCGCGGGCATTTCCTTGAGCACATCGACGAACACCAGCAACGCGGCGCTCAAGGTGCCGGGCAGCAATAATGGCAGATACACTTTGAAAAACAGTCGGGGTCCACTGACACCAAGGCTACGTGCCGCTTCGGGCAAAGATGGCCGTATTCGCGCCAGGCTGCTTTCCAGCGGTCCGTAAGCCACCGCGATGAAACGCACCAGATAAGCCAGCAACAACGCCGACAGACTGCCTAGCAGCAATGGTTTGCCTGCGCCACCTAGCCAGCTCGAGAGCGGGATCACCAGCTCGCGATCCAGGTAACTGAACGCCAGCATGATCGATACCGCCAGTACCGAACCGGGCAAGGCATAGCCCAGGTTCGCCAGACTCACGCCGGAGCGGATCGCCCGGGTCGGCGCCAGGCGACGGGCAAACGCCAGCACCAACGCGACACTGACGGTGATCAACGCCGCCATGCCACCCAGGTACAAGGTGTGGACGATCAGTCCGGCGTAACGCTCATCCAGATCCAAGCGCCCGCGCTGCCAGAACCACACCACCAGTTGCAGCATCGGAATCACGAAGGCACAGGCGAATACCAGTCCACACCAACTCATCGCGGCCAGCGCTTTGAAGCCATGCAGGTGATACAACGCCTTGACCCGAGGTCGCTCGTTGCTCGCCCGATTGGCCCCGCGAGCACGACGCTCGCCGTACAACACGACCATCACCACCAACAACAGCAGGCTGGCCAGTTGCGCGGCGGTCGAAAGGCTGAAAAAGCCGTACCAGGTTTTGTAGATGGCGGTGGTGAACGTGTCGAAATTGAACACTGACACCGCGCCGAAATCGGCCAGGGTCTCCATCAGCGCCAACGCCACGCCCGCGCCGATCGCCGGGCGAGCCATCGGCAAGGCGACTCGCCAGAATGCCTGCCACGGGGACTGCCCGAGAACCCGGGCGGCTTCCATCAGGCCTTTGCCCTGAGCGAGGAACGCCGTGCGCGCCAACAGGTAAACATAGGGATAGAAGACCAGCACCAGCACCAGGATTACCCCGCCAGTGGAACGCACTCGCGGCAGCCTCAGGCCCGTGCCGAACCACTCCCGCAACAGGGTTTGCACCGGACCGGCAAAATCCAGCAGACCCACAAAGACAAACGCCAACACGTAGGCGGGAATCGCAAAGGGCAGCATCAGCGCCCAGTCCAGCCACCGCCGCCCGGGGAATTCGCAGAGGCTGGTGAGCCAGGCGAGACTTACGCCCAAAAGTGTTACGCCGATGCCAACGCCGAGCACCAACGTCAGGGTATTCCCCAGCAGGCGCGACATCTGGGTGTCCCAGAGGTGGGACCATATCTGTTGATCGATGGTTTGCCATGACAACAGCAAGACACTGAGGGGCAGCAGGACCAGCGCAGCGATGGCGAAGACCAGGGGATACCAACGGCGTTGGGCGGGGTGGGCCAAGGAAGTTCTCTAGAAAATTGGGGGCCAAATACAGATCTGCAGTCAGCCTCATTCTGTGGCGAGGGAGCTTGCTCCCGCTCGGTTGCG
>DQGF01000239.1 GCA_003525045.1 Pseudomonas sp.
GACATGCCGTAGAACGCCAGCGACACGACCAGGAAGCGCAGGATCGGGTCGGTGCGCAGCTTATGCCAGGCGCCCGACAGGGTCATCATGCCGTTGATCATGCCGCCCCAGCTTGGCGCCAGCAGGATGATCGACATCGCCATGCCCAGGGACTGAGCCCAATCCGGCAGCGCGGTGTAGTGCAGGTGGTGCGGACCGGCCCAGATGTACAGGGTGATCAGCGCCCAGAAGTGCACGATCGACAGGCGATAGGAGTAGATCGGACGCTCGGCCTGCTTCGGCACGAAGTAGTACATCATCCCCAGGAAGCCGGTGGTCAGGAAGAAACCGACCGCGTTGTGGCCGTACCACCACTGGATCATCGCATCCGTCGCACCCGAGTAGGCCGAGTAGGACTTGAAGAAGCTGACCGGCAGGGACGCGTGGTTGACGATGTGCAACATCGCCGTCACGACGATGAAGGCACCGTAGAACCAGTTACCCACGTAGATATGCTTGGTGTTTCGCTTGGTAATGGTGCCGAAGAACACCAGACCGTAGGAAATCCAGACAATGGCCAGCAGAATAGCCAATGGCCATTCCAGTTCCGCGTATTCCTTGGTGGTGGTGTAACCCAGCGGCAAGGTAATGATCGCGCCGACGATCACCGCTTGCCAACCCCAGAAGGTAAAGGCGGCGAGGCTGTCGGAAATCAGTCGCGTTTGGCAGGTTCGCTGCACGACGTAATAAGAAGTGGCAAACAGTGCACAACCACCGAAGGCGAAAATCACCAGGTTGGTGTGCAACGGGCGCAGGCGTCCAAAGCTCGTCCATGGCAGACCGAAGTTCAACTCCGGCCAGACCAGTTGCGAGGCGATGAAGACACCGAGCCCCATGCCAAGGATCCCCCAGACCACCGTCATGATGGCGAACTGGCGGACTACCTTATAGTTATAAGCAGTCGGACTGATTGCTGTGCTCATTCTAAGGTTCCACGGTTTGGGTGTTTTATTAGGAGTAAAAATCGGCCGCAAGTATGTAGAAAGCGGGGGGTCATTGCAACGCGCCATGACCTGGGTCAATGCTTTCAAAAGCTGATTCTGCGGCCTTTCCATGCGCGGCGTAAGGACAAATTGCCCCCGCAGAAAATGTCGCGGCGCAGGAAATAGATGAGGGGGTCAGGTCAGTTGTAACGGGGTGTGTTCAATCATGACGATCGGGTGGCCGATAGCAAATGCCACGACAGCCGGGATCTACCAGCCTTTGCGGCCTGTCATCGAGCAAATTCGTCGAACACATCGGGTAAGGTCAACCTGGAGCCGGCTCATGCCAGTCCGCATCGGAGCAAGCTTAGACCCGATTCCGGGGAACCGATAGGATGACTAACGGAGGGTGTGACAAAAAGAAGCAGCTGAGAGCTTCAAGCTGCAAGCTTCAAGAGGGATCTCGTCGCTTGCAGCTTTTGCTTTTTGACTCTACTTGCCGCTTGTAGCTTGCAACTTGCCGCTCAACTGCTCATCACCTCTCGAAAGGCTGTACACGTAAGCCGCGAGCAGTTGCACTTTATCGTTGCCAAGCAATTCGTTCTGCGCTGGCATGTGGCCCTGGCGGCCATGACGAATGGTTTGTTGCAGTTGCGCCAGGCTGGTTCCGTAAATGAAACCGGCCGGTTGCGTCAGGTTCGGCGCGCCCATGGCCTCAGTGCCCTGGCCGCTTGCCCCGTGACAGGCGACGCAGGTGGTGCTGAAGGCTTGCTGTCCGGCTTGCAGGTCGGCCGTGCTGGCGTCCGGCAGTGACAGGCCGGCGAGATCGTGACGCACATAAGCCGCAACGTTCTTCACGCCGGCTTCACCCAGTATTTCACCCCAGGCCGGCATCGCAGCCATGCGACCGCCGAGGATTGTGGTCTTGATCATCTCGGCATCGCCACCCCAGCGCCAGTTGCTGTCGGTCAGGTTCGGGAAGCCGAAAGCGCCCTTGGCATCCGAGCCGTGGCACACCGCGCAATTGGAGGCAAACAGGCGACCGCCCATGGTCAGCGCTTGCGGATCGTTGGCCACTTCTTCCACGGGCATGGCCGCGAATTTGGCGAAGATCGGCCCGAACTTCGCGTCGGCCTTGTTCATCTCCTTTTCCCATTCGTGGACGCCGGTCCAGCCGTCCTCGTAGCCTGGCAAGATGCCTTTCCAGTTGCCCAGGCCCGGGTACAGCACCAGATAACCGACGGCGAACACCAGCGTGCCGGCGAACAGCATGAACCACCACTGCGGCAGCGGATTGTCATACTCCTCGATGCCGTCGAAGCTGTGCCCCATGGTCTGGTCCACGCTGCCCTTGGTTTCGCCCTTGCGGGTGCCGATCAGCAGCCAGGTCAGGCCGATCAGGCTGCCGATGGTCAGTACGCAGATCCACGTACTCCAGAAGGTGGTCATGGCCGGGTACTCCTTGTTGAAGGTTCTTGGGCGTTGTCGGGTCGTGGTTCATCGGCAAAGGGCAACAGGCGTGCTTCGGCGAACTCCGGGTTGCGCTTGCCGTTGAACACCCACAACGTCAGGCCGACGAAGGCGACGAATACGACGACTGTGCCCAGGCCGCGGATCATTCCACTGCTCAATCCGCTACTTATTTCAAAGAACATGGCCATGACTCACCTCTTGCTCTTGATGGCAGTGCCGAGCACTTGCAGGTAGGCGACCAGCGCGTCCATCTCGGTCTTGCCCTTGAGCGAGGCGACTGAGCCTGCGATGTCGTCGTCGGTGTAAGGCACGCCGAGGGTGCGCATCGCCTTGATCTTGCTTTCGGTGTGACTGCTGTCGAGTTGATTGGCCACCAGCCACGGATAGCCGGGCATTTTCGATTCCGGCACCACGTTGCGCGGGTTGTACAAGTGTGCGCGGTGCCAGTCTTCGGAGTAGCGTCCGCCGACCCGGGCCAGGTCCGGGCCAGTGCGCTTGGAACCCCACAGGAACGGGTGATCCCAGACGCTTTCACCGGCGACCGAATAGTGACCGTAGCGTTCGGTCTCGGCGCGGAACGGCCGGATCATCTGCGAATGGCAGCCGACGCAGCCTTCGCGGATGTAGATGTCGCGACCTTCCAGTTGCAGCGCGGTGTAGGGCTTCATGCCTTCCACCGGTTTGTTAGTGACATCCTGAAAGAACAGCGGGACGATCTGGGTCAGACCGCCGATGCTCACGGCCAGCACCATCAATAACATCAGCAGGCCGACGTTTTTCTCTATTGTTTCGTGTTTCATGGCGGCCTCCTCAGGCGATCTGCGCGGCAGCGGCGACTTCGGCAGGCTGCGAGGCCCGTACGGTGCGCCAGGTGTTGTAGGCCATCAGCAGCATGCCGCTGAAGAAGATCGCTCCACCCACCAGGCGCACGACGAAGCCTGGGTGGCTGGCCACCAGGGTTTCGACGAAGGAGTAGGTCAGCGTGCCGTCTGCATTGACCGCGCGCCACATCAGGCCCTGGGCGATGCCGTTGACCCACATCGACGCGATGTAGAGCACGGTGCCGATGGTGGCGAGCCAGAAGTGCGCGTTGATCAGGCCGATGCTGTGCATCTGCGTGCGGCCGAAGATTTTCGGGATCATGTGGTACAGCGCGCCGATCGAGATCATCGCCACCCAACCGAGGGCGCCGGCGTGAACGTGGCCGATGGTCCAGTCGGT
>DQGF01000380.1:0-1198 GCA_003525045.1 Pseudomonas sp.
AAAAATCTGGATGCTGGTGCGCGGGCCAAGTCTCGCAGACAGCATGTCGCAATATCTCATCGATCGCATCCGGGCGATCGACAATATCGAAATATTGACCCAGACGGAAATCGTTGCCCTGTACGGGAGCCGGGAAAAGCAACTGGAGCGCGTGCGCTGGCGCAATAATGTGACCGGCGAGGAAACCGAGAAGCCGATCCGCCACCTCTTCTGCTTCATAGGTGCGGATCCGGCAACGGCCTGGCTTGGGGGCAGCGGGGGTGCCCTGGACGCCAGGAATTTCATTCTCACGGGATCGGACGTTCCCTCCGATGCCCGCCGGTCGAACAACGGATCCAGCCGTCCGCTGCCGCTGGAAACCAGCGTTCGTGGTATATTCGCCGCCGGCGATGTGCGGTCCGGATCAGTCAAGCGGGTGGGCGCCGCAATCGGCGAGGGGGCGGTTGTTGGGGCGGAGCTGCATACTGCTCTCGCAAGTAGCGCACCCGTGCCGCCGCGCTCCGCGATACGGTCCAAGGCGCTGGGGGCAGGAGGGGGCATCAAGGCGTAGATCGGCGTTCAGTGGCATTATCAAACACGCGAGATATCGGATTTCGCATTGACCGCCGTCAAGGCTGTGAATGATCTACAGCAGCATAGTTCGGTTTGCTGCGAACGCGTGCACTAATTTGCGCGTTATCTTTATCGCGCCGTCGCGGCGCGACGGTTTTTGCCGGGGCGTCCGGCGAACTGGATTGCGCAGACGCGGCCTCCAAATGGGAGGACCAGAGATGAATTCAACCATCGTTGAGCCGGGACTGTTTCGCGATCGCCGCGAGGCGGGCCGGGTCCTCGCTGAGAAACTCACAGCCTATGCCAATCGCTCAGACGTGCTCGTGCTGGCCCTGCCGCGCGGCGGCGTCCCCGTCGCCTACGAAGTGGCCCGGGCGCTCGGCGCGCCCCTGGACGTGTTTCTCGTGCGCAAGCTCGGCGTCCCCGGCTACGAGGAGCTGGCGATGGGCGCGGTCGCCACCGGCGGCGTGCGGGTGCTCAACGACCAGATCGTGGCCGGCCTGCGGATCCCGGACCACCTGATCGAGGAGGTGGCGGCAGCGGAACAGCAGGAGCTGGCGCGCCGCGAGCGCCTGTATCGGGGCGATCGTCCGTTGCCGGATCTGCGGGGGCGCACCGTGATCCTCGTCGACGACGTCCTCTACAC
>DQGF01000380.1:1507-7333 GCA_003525045.1 Pseudomonas sp.
TTGCTTGCCGCCGTCAAGGCGTTGCGCGCCTTGCAGCCCGCCCGCATCGTCGTGGCGGTCCCGACGGGGTCCCCCGAGACCTGCGAACAGCTGAAAGCCGAGGCCGACGATGTCGTCTGTGCCATCACTCCGGAACCGTTCCATGCCGTCGGCCTCTGGTACGAGGATTTCACCCAGACGACAGACGATGAGGTCCGCGACCTGCTGGCGCGCGCCGCGATGGCCACACAGGCCGCCTGAGGGAAGACAGCCAACGGAGAGGCACCATGCCACATGCGATAGACGCCACCTTCATGGAGGCCGCGCGCGGGAGCGCGCGTGGGCTGACCGGCACCGCCCAGGACTATGACTCGCTGCTGGACCTGGTGGGCACCGCGCGCATCGTGCTCCTCGGCGAGGCGTCCCACGGCACGCACGAGTTCTACCACGAGCGCGCCATGATCACGCAGCGACTGATCGGGGAGAAGGGCTTCACCGCCGTCGCGGTGGAGGCCGACTGGCCGGACGCCGATCAGATCGACCGCTGCGTCAGAGGCCGCGACCAAGGTGACTGGCACGAAGCGGCCTTCACGCGCTTCCCCACCTGGATGTGGCTCAACACCGAGGTCCAGCGGTTCACCCGTTGGTTAACCAAGCACAACCAGACGCTGACGCCTGACGAGCGCGTGGAGTTTCGCGGACTGGATGTGTATAGCCTGCGCAGTTCGATTCGCGAAGTGCTGGGCTATCTGGAAGACACCGACACGACCATGGCCCGTGAGGCCCGGCAACGCTATGCCTGTATGACTCCGTGGCATAACGACCCGGCGCTCTATGGGCACTTCACCGAGCGTCGCGGAATGGCCACTTGCGAGAGCGAGGTACTCGAACAGCTGCAGCAACTGTTGAGCCAGCGTCTCGCGTCGATGGGACAAGATGGCGAAGCCTTGTTCAACGCCACGCAGAACGCTCGGGTCATCCATGCTGCCGAGCAGTATTACCGGGCAATGTATCGCGGCAGTACAACGTCCTGGAACCTGCGCGACAGGCACATGTTCGAAACCCTGCAAGTCGTGCGTTCACGCCTGGGTCGCAACGCCAAGGCAATTGTCTGGGCGCATAACTCGCACATCGGTGATGCGCGGGCGACGCAGATGGGTGACAGCGGCCAATTGACCCTTGGCCAACTGAGTCGCGAAGCCTGGGGCGAAGACGTCGTGCTGATTGGCATGGGCACCGACCACGGCACCGTGGCAGCCGCCAGTGACTGGGATGGCCCCATGCAAATCAAGAAGGTTCGACCGGCTCTGCGCCACAGCTGGGAACGTGCATGTGTCGAGGCCGGCCATTCACAGGCCCTCTATGACTGGCACGACGACAACCGCCAGGCCTTGCGCTCGGCTTTATCGACCCGCTTGCTGGAACGGGCTATTGGCGTCATCTACCGGCCACAAACCGAGCGTCAAAGCCACTACTTCGAAGCCACCCTGAGTGATCAGTTCGACGCTTATCTATGGTTTGCCCAGACCCGGGCGATCACGCCGTTGGCCACCGAACATTCGACCAGTCATGAGCAGGACACCTTTCCCTTTGGCATTTGACCGGTTTTGCGTGCGAGGCTCATCAGGACTGGATGCGCATTCAGGGCCAAACGAAAAGCTAGAGCAAGATCAAAAGATCGCAGCCTCGCTTCGCTCGACAGCTCCTACAGGGACATCAGGTATTCACCAAAGCCGCCACAACATTTGTAATCCCTGCGCGCGCTGGTCACTACCGGGTTGGTTGCCGTCCATATAATCCGGGCATTGATTCTTTCGAGTTCGGCAATCAGGTGCACGTCTTCGTGGGCCGCCAGATGCTGGAATCCGCCAGCGTCGCGATACGCTGCAGCACTCAGGCCTAAATTGGCGCCATGGATGTGGCGATGGTTCTCTATGAACCGGTAGCGCTCCATGTACCTGGAACGAACCCACTCCCCATGTTCGTCCCAACTGTCCACCTCGACAGTTCCGCACACCGCATCCACCATGAATTCGATCTGGCGCGCGAGCCAATCGGGAGGCACTACAGTGTCGGCATCGGTAAAGGCGAGCCACTGCGCACCAGCGCCAAGAAGTTCTTCCGCTCCAGTCGCCCTGGCTTTACCCACATTCTGGAAAGAGACCATCAACGCTGTGACTTCCATAGAGGAGACCAACCTATCCGTGGCATCTGAACAGTCGTCCAGAACCACCAGTACCGTCACCTGGCGACCTCCGAGCCCCGGATGTTTCGCGGCCAGCAAGACGGATGAAAGGCAGGTGGCAATATGTTTTTCTTCGTTATGGGCGGGTATCACGACACCTATCATTGATGTTCCCTCGATCTAGCGAAGCTTATGGTCTTCACTATCGACCCTTCGCTCTAGCGGAAGGTTTAAAGAATGTCTGGCCCTGCGAGGTTCAAGACGGTATCTACACTGGCTGGCGGTGTGTCAGTACTTACTTCTTCGGGCCACGAGGCAGTACGGCGCCCAGCACCTGCTTGGCAGTTTGTACAATCACCCCCGCTTCGTTCGGGTCGCCTTTGAGCAAGGTCGAGGCAAACTTTTTCGCCTGTTCGAGCTTGATGTGCGGCGGCAGCGGCGGGACGTCGGGGTCAGTCTTGAATTCGATCAGCACGGGAACGTCCGACGCCAGCGCTTTGTCCCAGGCAGCGGCAACGTCTTCTTCGCGATCGACGAAAATACCCTTGAGCCCGATCGAAATGGCGAACAGGTGATAGGGCACGTCGGGAATGTTTTGCGAGGCTTCGAACTTGGGATCGCCCTCCATCACCCTCTGCTCCCAGGTGACCTGATTGAGGTCTTCATTGTTGAACACGGCACAAATCCATTTGGGGTTTTCCCATTGCCGCCAATACTTGGCGACGGTGATCAGCTCGGCCATGTTGTTCATTTGCATCGCGCCATCCCCCACCAGGGCGATCACGGTACGTTGCGGGTAGGCGAATTTTGCCGCGATCGCATAGGGAACGGCGGCTCCCATGGAGGCCAGCCCGCCAGAGAGCGAACACTTCATACCACGGCGAATTTTCAGGTCGCGGGCGTACCAGTTGGCGCACGAGCCCGAATCGCTGGTGATAATGGCCAGCTCCGGCAGGCGGGGAGACAGTTCATACACCACCCGTTGCGGATTGATCGGCTTGGCTTTTACCAGGGCGCGCTTCTCCAAGGTTTTCTCCCAGGCACTGCGCCAGCCTTCGACCTTTTTCCGCCACCTGCGCGATGTCTTCTGCTCCAGCAAGGGCGCCAGTGCCGCGAGCGTCTCACCCGCATCGCCCACCAGATTGACTTCCATCGGATAACGCAAGCTGAGCATGTCGGGCTGCAAATCGATCTGCACTCCTCGCGCGTGCCCCTCCTTGGGGAGAAATTCGGAGTACGGGAAACCCGAGCCGATCATCAGCAAGGTGTCGCACTCCATCATCAGCTTGTAGCTGGGCTCGGTGCCCAGCAAACCGATGCTGCCGGTGACCCAAGGCAAATCGTCCGGCAGCACCGCCTTGCCCAGCAGTGCCTTGGCCACCCCGGCAGCGAGTTTTTCAGCCACCGCGATCACTTGATCGGTCGCGTCCAATGCGCCGGCGCCGACCAGAATGGCGACCTTTTCACCCGCATTCAGTACATCGGCCGCTCGCTGCAGGTCAACCGCATAGGGCACCACCTTCGGCTTGCTGTAACCGACGCCGGAATGCACGGTGCCGTGAGCCCTGGCCGGTGCCTGGTACTCGGCTTCCTGCAGATCGCTCGGCAGGATAATCGCCGTCACGCGACGTTCGCCGATCGCCGTGCGTACCGCCCGATCGACCAGATGCCTGACTTGCGCCGGTGCCGAGGCTTGCTGCACGAAGGCACCTGCCACGTCCTTGAACATCGACAGCAGGTCCAGCTCCTGCTGATAGTGACCGCCGAGTGCCGCACGCGCCTGCTGACCGACGATTGCCAATACCGGCATGTGATCCATGCGCGCATCATAAAGCCCGGTAATCAGATGCGAGGCGCCAGGGCCGGAAGTGGCGATGCACACACCCAACTCGCCGGTGAATTTGGCATGGGCCGAAGCCATGAAGGCGGCCATTTCTTCATGCCTGGCCTGAATGAATTCGATTTTGCCCCGGGCCCGGCTCAATGCGCCGAAGACCCCATTGATGCCGTCCCCCGGATAACCAAAAATCCGCGTGACGCCCCACTGGCTGAGTCGCTCAACCAGAAAATCACCCACTGTCGTTGTCATGTCGTTCCTCGCCATTCACCGATGCGTAGAGCATTCCCGGGGACGCCAACCGAAGTATCGCCCGAGAGGTGTAAGGGTCTGGACAGCCGCGCTGACTTCGAAGTTTCGACTTATTGATCCATAGGGGTTGTTTTGGCGCAGCCAATTGACTCGGGCGACGACCTGAAACCTTCGAGTCTCAAGGCCTGGTCTAGCACTTCTGCCCGTTGGCGGTTGACGCTTAGTGCTTGGACATCAGCCCATGAAGAACGCCCAACCTCAAACCCGGCTCGGAAGGCGTCATCTGCGCGATACCGAATACCTTGAACGCCGCCAGCATGAGTACCAGACCGCCAGGCAAAATGCTCAGGCGATGAGCTTGCAAACCCGCCAGGCGGAGCTTCTTGACATGCCCCACTTCAAGCAGGCGCAACGACAGGCGCAACAGGCCGCTGTAGGTGATACCGCTTTGGCCAAAGTCGTTCAAACCGTTGGCCTTGAGCACTTTGGCCAGCAAGCGTGCGGTGCCTGAAGAGCCGATCGTCTGCTGCCAACCCAGCGCGCGATAACGACGCGCAACTTTTTCAAACTCCAGCGTGGCGGCTCGCTCCGCTTCAAGGAGCGTGCGGGCCGTGACGCTGCCTCCCGGAAAGTAACGCGCACCAAAGGTGCCGCTGCCAATGGCAATACTCTCGGTGACAAGCGGTTGCACACCCCGGCCCAGAATCAGTTCAGTGGATCCGCCGCCGATATCCACCACCAGTCGCATCTGCTCTGTACCAGGTACCGTATGGGCAACGCCGGCGTACACCAGTCGGGCCTCTTCATGCCCGGAGATGACATCGATACGAAAACCCAGGTGGCGCTCCGCGCTGGCCAGAAACAGTTGCGCATTGTCGGCTTCGCGCACAGCGCTGGTCGCCACCGCCCGCACTCGCCCGGCCTCGAAGCCGCGCAGCTTTTTGCCAAATCGCGCGAGCGCTTGCCAGCCTCGATCCAGCGCCAATTCGTCCAGCGCTCCGCCTTGAGCCCCCTCCGCCAAGCGGACGGGTTCACGCAGGGTTTTCACTTCCTGGATGACGAGCTGCTGGTTTCGTTTGACCGACTGACCAATCATCATGCGAAACGCATTGGACCCCAGGTCAATGGCCGCGAACAGAGAGGCGTCTCCTTTCATGGTGGGGATTCCTGGCAAATGTACAAGCCAGCGGCCGGAGTACCGCCGAGCGCAAGAGGGTTTGCGAAGATCTTGCCAGACCTGAATGACACGCAGATGACAGCGCCATCACCTCCCATCCAACGCGAGCCGCTCGATCGCAGTGACCCGCGTTATTGCGCCTGTATCCAGTCAAGAAAACGCCTGATCGGCGGTTCATTGCCACGCCGTTTCTGCAGAACAGCGCAGATCCCCCTGTAGGAACGAGCTTGCTCGCGACGGTCGTCAACGAAAACGCGACAAGCCTGACTCCCCACAGCGTTCTCGGGTTTTTCGCGAGCAAGCTCGCTCCTACATTGGCAAGAAATCTGCGGAACAGCGCAGATCCCCCTGTAGGAGCGAGCTTGCTCGCGAAGGTCGTCAACGAAAACGCGACAA
>DQGF01000144.1:0-2227 GCA_003525045.1 Pseudomonas sp.
GCGAGGCTTGCCCGCGAAGAGGCTCTATCTACCAATAGAGACCAATGTCTCTTTACAGAGACTCGGCTATCCCCAACGCCACCATCTTCTTATACAACGTCGACCGCCCAAGCCCCAGTCGCGCCGCCGCTTCAATCACCTTCCCCCCACATTGCGCAAGGGCGCTTTCTATCAACTGCCGGTCAAACCGTTCCCGGGCCTGGCTGAACGTCTCATGGGCAACGGCCTCAATGCTCAAAGGCGCCACTCGCTCCACTGGCATCAACGTACCGATCGCCGCGCGGATTTCCATGGCATTCAACATCAGATCATCACTGAGCAAAGCCGCCCGTTCCAGCACATTGCGCAGTTCACGAATATTCCCCGGCCAGGCGTGTTGCCCCAAGAGTTCCAGCGCTTCACGGTTCAGTTCATGCTGACTGCGCAGTTCTTCAAGGATCGCTTCGCTGAGAGCCGGCAGATCGTCAAGGCGATCGCGCAATGGCGGGACCTGGATCGGCAGCACATTGAGGCGGTAATACAAATCGGCCCGAAACTCGCCGCGTTTAATCGCCGCTTGCAGATCAGTAGAAGTGGCGGCGATCACCCGTACATCGCTCTGGATCACTTCGTTGGAACCCACCGGCTCGAATTCCTTTTCCTGCAACACCCGCAGCAGCTTCGCCTGGAGGCCCAGGGGCATTTCGGAAATTTCGTCGAGCAGGATAGTCCCGCCATCGGCCTGTTCGAACTTGCCGGCCTGTGCCGCGATGGCACCGGTGAACGAGCCCTTTTCGTGGCCGAACAGCGTCGCTTCGAGCATGTTGTCGGGGATGGCTGCACAATTGATCGCAATGAACGGCTGACTGGCGCGCCGGGAGTGCTGGTGGATGTATCGCGCCAGCACTTCCTTGCCGGTCCCGGACTCACCGGAGATCAACACCGTGGAATCACTGCGCGCTACCCGCGCGGCCAACTCCAGCAATTGCGCACTGGCCGGCTCGAACGCCACCGGCCCCTCGCTCTCGGTCGAACTGAGACTGCCCAGTGCGTGCCGCGCAACCAGATCGAGCAAGGTCTTGGGCTCGAACGGTTTGACCAGATAATCCGCCGCGCCTTGACGCATCGCATCGACCGCCCGCTCCACCGCGCCGTGCGCCGTCATCAGCAACACCGGCAATTGCGGCTGACGCACCCGCAGCAAGCCGAGCAGCTGATGGCCGTCCATGCCCGGCATGTTGACGTCGCTGAGCACCAGGTTGAACGCCTCGACACCGACGGCGGCCAACGCCTCCTCCGCCGAAGCCACGGCGGTGTAATCGTGACCGCCGAGCAGCAGCGTATCGGCCAATGCCTCACGCAATGCACGGTCGTCCTCGACCAGCAAAACCTTGATTGCCATGCTCTTCATTCCGCTCCCTGGACGCTGGGCTTTTCAGCAGAAAAAAGCGGCAGGATTACCTGCGCGCAGGTGCCGCGACCCAGCCGCGAGCGCAGCTGCAATTGGCCCTGGTGGGCCCGCGCCACCGCCTTGACCACGGTCAGGCCGAGACCGGTGCCGGTGGCCTTGGTGGTAAAAAACGGCTCGCCCAGGCGGGCCAGCACCTGGCTATCGATGCCACTGCCGCTGTCACTGACAGCGATACGCAAGCTGTTGTCGCGGGTATAAAGATGGACCTTCAAGCGCACGTCACCGGTACTGGCCTGAATGGCGTTCTCGATAAGATTCAGGATGGCGCCAACCAGGGTGTCGCGATTGCACAGCAGCTCGCCCGAATGGCTGTCGCACTGCCAGCGGATCGGCAAATCCTGCACCTGGGTCAGCGCCGCCGCCTGCAGCGACTGCAAGAGCATTTTCGGCGTGACGCGATCGGTCAGCGGCAGCTCGCCGCGGGCGAACACCAGCATGTCGCGCACCTGATGCTCGAGCTCATGCAAACGCTCTTTCAGGCGCCCGGCAAAACGTTGTTGAGTCTCGACCGGCAGCGCTTGCTCAGTTAAATGACTGGCATAGAGCAAGGCCGCGGACAACGGCGTGCGAATCTGATGGGCGAGCGATGCGACCATGCGGCCAAGGGACGACAGACGTTCGTGGCGCGCCAGTTGATCCTGCAGGTGACGGGTTTCAGTCAGGTCGTTGAGCAACACCAGTTGACCCGGCTCCGCATCCAGCGACCGCGTGGAGATCGACAGGCGCCGACCATCCTTGAGGGAGATTTCATGGCCATCGTCTTCCCGGGGCGCGAAG
>DQGF01000144.1:2530-3035 GCA_003525045.1 Pseudomonas sp.
AGGGGCGCGAAGCAGCGGGCAATGACATGCCGCCACAACTCGCCTTCGAGGGGCAGCCCCAGCAGTTCACAGGCCGCGGGGTTGGCTTCGCGCACGATGCCCTGGGCGTCGATGACGATGACCCCACCGGGCAACAGATCGAGAAGGTTTTGCAGGCGGTTGGCCAGGCGTTCTTTTTCCGCCAGTTCCTGCATGCGCTGGGCGCTGACCACTTCCAGCTCACCCTTGAGCTCGGTGACCCGGGCTTCGAGCATGCTGTAGGAGTCGGTCAATTGGCTCGACATCTGGTTGAACAGTGCAAACGACTGCTCAAGGCCAAGCCGGCTTGCCTGCTCTACGGACGACGGTAGCCCCGAGGCGTCAGGGACAGGAGACATCTGGGCGGCTTGGGGCATCGTGCTCACTCGCTTGGCTGACCGTCATTTAAACGGAACGTTGCGAGGGATATAGCAATACCCGTGCCTAAAAAAACCGCCTAAAAGAAAACTGTAGGAGCGAGCTTGCT
>DQGF01000144.1:3384-4422 GCA_003525045.1 Pseudomonas sp.
GCGTTATCGTTAACGACCATCGTCGGAACGCCGCCCGGAGCAAGCTCGCTCCTACAGGTGGAGGGGGGGCAAAACAGGCGTCAATCATCCGCCTGTTCCTCACCCTCACGACGGCTCATGCCGTACTTGCGCATCTTCTCCACCAGCGTGGTGCGACGGATACGCAAACGTTCCGCGGCGCGCGCCACGATGCCATTGGCATCATCCAGCGCCTGCTGAATCAGACCTTGCTCCAGACCACCGAGGTAGTCCTTCAGGTCCAGGCCTTCCGGCGGCAGCAGGGCGTTGGCGCTGAAGTTCGGGGTATGCCCGTTGATGGCCACCCGCTCTTCGAGATCACTGCGCAGACTGTCGACCAGTTGCTCGTCTTCGTCGTCGACATAGCGGAATTTCTTCGGTAACTCGACGACGCCTATCACCCCGTAGGGATGCATGATCGCCATGCGCTCCACCAGGTTGGCGAGTTCACGGACGTTACCCGGCCAGCCGTGACGGCACAGCGACATGATCGCCGCGGAGTTGAAGCGGATCGAACCACGCTTCTCGTGCTCCATGCGCGAGATCAGCTCGTTCATCAGCAGCGGGATGTCTTCGACACGTTCGCGCAGCGGCGCCATCTCGATCGGGAACACGTTCAAGCGGTAGTACAAGTCTTCGCGAAAGGCACCGATCTCGATCATGCTTTCGAGATTTTTGTGGGTCGCCGCGATGATCCGCACATCGGCGCTCTGGGTCTTGTTGCTGCCCACACGCTCGAAGGTGCGCTCCTGCAATACGCGCAGCAGTTTGACCTGCATCGGCAGCGGCATGTCGCCGATTTCATCGAGGAACAGGGTGCCGCCGTTGGCCAGTTCGAAACGCCCGGCCCGGCTGGTGATCGCCCCGGTAAAGGCGCCCTTCTCATGCCCGAACAGTTCGCTTTCCAGCAACTCGGCCGGGATCGCCCCGCAATTGACCGGCACGAACGGCGCGTCACGACGCTTGGAGTGGTAGTGCAGGTTGCGCGCGACCACTTCCTTGCCGGTGCCGGACTCACCG
>DQGF01000261.1 GCA_003525045.1 Pseudomonas sp.
CCCCCTGATTGGGTGGCCCGACGCAAAACCTGTAGGAGGGAGGCTTGCCCGCGAAGGCGTCTTTTCTGACACACCGCGGTTCGCGGGCAAGCCTCGCTCCTACAGGGGGCAATCAACACCGAATAACAATCCACAGAGGTTGAATCATGGCTGTTAACAGCGATCGTGCAGGCAGTAAACCGTTGATCGAGAAACGTTCGATCGACTACATCCCGGAAGCGGAAAGACACGGTCGTCTGTTGAGCCAGTTCACCCTGTGGATGGGTGCCAACCTGCAAATCACCGCGATTGTCACCGGGGCCCTGGCCGTGGTGCTGGGCGGTGACGTGTTCTGGTCGTTGATCGGTCTGTTGATCGGTCAACTGCTCGGCGGTGGCGTAATGGCGCTGCATGCGGCGCAAGGGCCCAAGCTTGGCCTGCCGCAGATGATCTCCAGCCGGGTACAGTTCGGCGTGTATGGCGCGGCCATCCCGATCGTGCTGGTCTGTCTGATGTACCTCGGTTTCACCGCAACGGGCACCGTGCTTTCCGGCCAGGCGCTGGGCCAGTTGTTTGGCGTCAGCGACAGCGTCGGTATCCTCATCTTCGCCAGTGTCATCGTGCTGGTCACGGTGCTCGGTTATCGGGTGATTCATTTCATCGGCCGTGTCGCCAGCGTCATTGGCGTGATTGCCTTCGTTTACCTGTTCAGTCGCCTGATGAGCCAGACTGACATTGGCGCACTTCTGCAAATCCGCCACTTCAGCTGGACCAGCTTTCTGCTCGCGGTGTCTCTCGCGGCGTCCTGGCAGATCGCCTTCGGCCCCTACGTGGCTGACTATTCACGCTACCTGCCGAGCAAGACTTCTTCGGTGAAGACCTTTTTCGCCGCAGGCGCGGGTTCGGTCATTGGCGCACAGGTGGCGATGATCCTCGGCGTGTTTGCCGCCGCCATGGCCAACGGGCAATTCGCCGGCCACGAAGTGGCCTACATCGTTGGTTTGAGCGGCAGCGGTGCCACTGCTGCGCTACTGTACTTCAGCATCGCGTTCGGCAAGGTCACCATCTCCACGCTGAACTCCTACGGCAGCTTCATGTGCATTGCGACTGTCATCAGCGGTTTCCGTGGTGACCTGCGGGTAACGCGCTTGCAGCGTCTGGTCTTCGTGCTGGTCATCGTCGGCACTGCGACCCTGATCGCGTTGCTCGGTCAGCACTCGTTCCTCGGTGCGTTCAAGTCCTTCATCCTGTTTTTGCTGGCTTTTTTCACGCCATGGAGCGCGATCAACCTGGTGGACTACTACTGCATCACTCGCGAACGCTATGACGTGCCGGCGCTGGCCGATCCGAACGGTCGCTACGGCCGTTGGAACCCCCTCGGTATCAGCGTCTATGTCTTCGGTGTGCTGGTGCAACTGCCGTTCATCTCTACCAAGTTCTATACCGGTCCGCTGGTGGACGCTCTGGGTGGTGTGGATATTTCCTGGATCATCGGTCTGGTGCTTCCCGCAGCCCTGTATTACGTGTGCGCGAAAAAATGGCACAGCGCAGTACCCGATCAACTGATCCTGCCGGTCGAGCAGGACAGCGTTGTACAACCTAAAACAAGCGGAGCCGGTCGCGCTGCGGCGCAGGCCTGATTGGACGTGGACAGGGCTGGATGCCTCTTGACTGCCGTAAGCCAATTCATGATTAGGAGCGTCACACAATGAGATCGAACAAGACCCTGCTGACCACATTGCTTTCCATGGGCCTGTTGGCCAGTGCTGGCGCCACTCAGGCAGCCGGTTGGTGCGAGTCGGGCAAACCGGTGAAATTCGCCGGCCTGAACTGGGAAAGCGGCATGCTGCTGACCGACGTGATGCAAATCGTGTTGGAGAAGGGCTACGACTGCAAGACCGACAGCCTGCCGGGCAACTCCATCACCATGGAAAACGCCCTGAGCAGTAACGACATTCAGGTGTTCGCCGAAGAATGGGTTGGCCGCAGCGAAGTCTGGAACAAGGCCGAGAAGGCCGGCAAGGTGGTCGGTGTCGGCGCTCCGGTCGTTGGCGCGATCGAAGGCTGGTACGTGCCGCGCTACGTGATCGAAGGCGACGCCAAGCGCAAGCTGGAGCCAAAAGCCCCGGACCTGAAGGCGATCGCTGATCTGGGCAAATACGCGACAGTGTTCAAGGACCAGGAAGAGCCAGCCAAAGGTCGTTTCTATAACTGCCCGGCCGGCTGGACCTGTGAGCTGGACAATAGCGAAATGCTGAAAAGCTACGGCCTGGAAAGCACCTACACCAACTTCCGTCCAGGCACCGGTCCGGCGCTGGATGCGGCGGTGCTGTCGAGCTACAAGCGTGGCGAGCCGATCCTGTTCTACTACTGGTCGCCAACCCCGCTGATGGGCCAGGTCGACCTGGTCAAGCTCGAAGAAAAACCAGGCGTGGACAAGAGCGTGACCATCAAGGTCGGCCTGTCCAAGACCTTCCACGAGCAAGCCCCGGAACTGGTGGCCGTGCTGGAGAAGGTCAACCTGCCAATCGACCTGCTCAACCAGAACCTCGGGCGCATGGCCAAAGAGCGGATCGAGTCACCAAAACTGGCGAAAATCTTCCTCAAGGAACATCCTGAAGTCTGGCACGCGTGGGTGAGTGAAGACGCGGCCAAAAAGATCGACGCGGCCTTGTAGGTTGAGCTTCTCCGACTGCCTTCAGCGGCAGTCGGGTGCTTGATCGCAACCCCTTGATTGAGAGTCTCTTATGTTTCCCGAAAGCTTTACCTTTTCCATCGCCGACTGGGTCAACAGTTGGGTCGATTCGCTGGTCACCAACTACGGCGACGTGTTCCGGCACATCTCCGACACGCTGTTGTGGGCCATCGTCAATCTTGAAGGCCTGCTGCGTGCGGCGCCCTGGTGGCTGATGCTGGCGATCGTGGCGGGCGTTGCCTGGCACGCGACCCGCAAAGTCGTGACCACTTCCGTCATCGTCGGCTTGCTGTTCCTGGTGGGTGCGGTCGGCCTGTGGGACAAACTGATGCAGACCTTGGCACTGATGATGGTGGCGACGGTCATTTCGGTGCTGATCGGCATTCCGCTGGGTATTCTCTCGGCACGCAGCAATCGCCTGCGTTCGGTGCTGATGCCGCTGCTGGACATCATGCAGACCATGCCGAGTTTCGTGTACCTGATCCCGGTGCTGATGCTGTTCGGCCTGGGCAAGGTTCCGGCGATTTTCGCTACTGTGATCTACGCCGCGCCGCCGCTGATCCGCCTGACCGATCTGGGTATTCGCCAGGTCGACGGTGAAGTGATGGAAGCGATCAACGCTTTCGGTGCCAACCGCTGGCAGCAACTGTTTGGCGTGCAACTGCCGCTGGCCCTGCCGAGCATCATGGCCGGGATCAACCAGACCACCATGATGGCCCTGTCGATGGTAGTGATTGCCTCGATGATCGGTGCCCGTGGCCTGGGTGAAGATGTGTTGGTGGGGATTCAGACCCTCAACGTCGGACGTGGCCTTGAAGCCGGTCTGGCGATCGTGATTCTGGCAGTGGTCATCGACCGCATTACTCAGGCGTATGGTCGGCCACGGCATGAGGTGAGCAAATGAACAACGAAGCCATCAGCAAGATTGAAGTCAAAAACGTCTTCAAGATTTTCGGCAACCGTTCCAAGGATGCGCTGGCCATGGTCGGCCAGGGCAAAACCAAGGACCAGGTGTTGTCCGAAACCGGCTGCGTGGTCGGCGTCAACGACCTGTCGCTGAGTATCGGCACGGGCGAGATCTTCGTGATCATGGGCTTGTCAGGTTCGGGCAAATCCACGTTGGTGCGCCACTTCAACCGCCTGATCGATCCGACCAGCGGCGCGATCCTGGTGGACGGCGTGGACATCCTGCAATACGACATGGAAGCCCTGCGCGAATTTCGCCGGCACAAGATCAGCATGGTGTTCCAGAGCTTCGGCCTGCTGCCGCACAAAACCGTGGTGGATAACGTCGCCTACGGCCTGAAAGTGCGTGGCGAGAGCAAGCAAATGTGCACCGAGCGTGCGCTGCACTGGATCAATACCGTGGGCCTCAAGGGCTACGAAAACAAATACCCCCATCAGCTGTCGGGCGGCATGCGCCAGCGCGTGGGCCTGGCCCGGGCACTGGCGGCGGACACTGACATCATCTTGATGGACGAAGCCTTCAGTGCGCTCGACCCGCTGATTCGCGCGGAGATGCAGGATCAGTTGCTGGAACTGCAAAAGACTCTGCACAAGACCATCGTCTTCATCACCCATGACCTTGATGAGGCGGTGCGGATTGGTAACCGCATTGCGATCCTCAAGGATGGGCGACTGATTCAGGTGGGTACGCCGAGAGAGATCCTGCATTCGCCGGCGGATGAGTATGTTGACCGGTTCGTGCAGCGGCGGGCGGCGGTGGTTTAAATAGATTTGCGGTGTTTGTGCCGGCCCCTTCGCGGGCAAGCCTCGCTCCTACAGGGTTTGCGTCGTTCCCACATTCGGCAAACGCGAATCCTGTAGGAGCGAGGCTTGCCCGCGAAGAGGCCGGTGAAGCTGCATCAATATCCAGGTTGTACACACGAGGTCAAAGATGTCCCAGGCTGAAAAAATCGTTATCGCCGACGCCCCGTTGCGTTGGCAGGATGTGGTTGCCGTAGCCCGCCATGGCGCACAGCTCGAGCTGTCGACCCAGGCCTGGGCGCGAATCGAGAACGCCCAGGCGATCGTGCAGCGCATCGTCGCCAGCGGTGAGCGCGCCTATGGCGTCAATACTGGCCTCGGCGCGCTGTGCAACGTCTCGCTCAAGGACGAACAGCTCAGCCAATTGTCGCGCAACACCTTGCTCAGTCACGCTTGCGGCGTTGGCGCTCCGCTGGCCGACGAGCAGACCCGCGCGATCATGTGTGCGGCCATCCGCAATTACAGCCATGGCAAATCCGGCATTCACCGCCGGGTGGTCGAGGCCCTGCTGGCGCTGCTCAACCGCGGCATCACCCCGCAAGTGCCGTCCCAGGGTTCGGTCGGTTACCTGACCCACATGGCTCACATCAGCATCGCACTGCTGGGTGTCGGCAATGTCAGCTATCGCGGGCAAATCGTTTCCGCGCAACAAGCCTTGAGCGAAGAAGGTCTGCAACCGGTTCAACTCGGCGCCAAAGATGGCCTGTGCCTGGTCAATGGCACGCCATGCATGACCGGCCTCAGCTGCCTGGCGATTGCCGATGCGACGCATCTGGTGCAATGGGCCGACGTGATCGGCGCCATGAGCTTCGAGGCCCAGCGTGGCCAGATCGCGGCGTTCGATGCCGAGATCATTGCACTCAAGCCTCATCCGGGTATGCAGCAGGTCGGGATCAACCTGCGAGCGTTGCTCGATGGTAGTGAAGTAATCGCTTCGAGCAAGGGTATTCGCACCCAGGATGCGCTGAGCATCCGTTCGATCCCACAGGTTCACGGTGCCGCTCGCGATCAGCTTGAGCACGCCAGAACACAGATCGAAACCGAACTCAACTCTGTCACTGACAACCCGATGTTGCTGGGCACGCCGGACAATTTCCGCATCATGTCCCAGGCCAACCCGCATGGTCAGTCAGTGGCATTGGCCGCTGACTTGCTGGCCATCGCCATGGCAGAAATCGGCTCCATCGCCGAACGTCGTCTCGACCGTTTGATCAACCCGCACGTCAGCGGTCTGCCGGCGTTTCTGGTGGCCAACCCGGGGGTGAACTCCGGGATGATGATCGTCCAGTACGTCGCCGCTTCGCTGTGTGCGGAAAACCGTCAGTTGGCGCAACCGGCGGTGCTCGACAACTACGTCACTTCGGGCCTGCAGGAAGACCATCTGAGCATGGGCACCAACGCGGCGCTGAAACTGCACCGCGCGCTGGAAAACTGCACGCAGATCCTCGCCATCGAGTACCTGCTGGCGGCTCAGGCGTTTGAGTTTCTGAAAGCACAACGCTTCGGCGCTGGCACCGATGCGGCGTGGCGTCTGCTGCGCGAACGTGTTTCGGCTTATGACCAGGACCGCTGGCTGGCGCCGGACATCGCCGCCGCTGCCGGCGTGTTGAAGGACCCGGCCTTGCTGCAAAAAGTCTTGCCGAATTTGAACTGATTTCCATACAAAACCAGCGTGCCAAGGCGCCAGCCCCCCACAAGGCGGGAAGCGACGGACAACGGACATCTCCGGAGCGTCTGGTTAGTACTCTTCATTTAAGAAGAAGAAAAACTCTCAAAAGGAGAATGAATGTGACTGCGCTTAATTTGATTCCCGGCCAACTGAGCCTTGCCCAACTGCGTGATATCTATCAGCAGCCGGTCAAAATCACCCTCGACGACAGCGCCTCGGCCCAGATCGAAGCCAGCGTCGCTTGCGTGGAACAGATCCTCGCCGAGAACCGCACCGCCTACGGGATCAACACCGGTTTCGGCCTGCTGGCCTCGACTCGCATCGCCAGCGAAGACCTGGAAAACCTGCAGCGCTCGCTGGTGTTGTCCCACGCCGCCGGTGTCGGCGAGCCGATCAGCGACGCGCTGGTGCGACTGGTCATGGTGCTCAAGGTCAACAGCCTGAGCCGTGGTTTCTCCGGCATCCGCCGCGTAGTGATCGACGCACTGATCGCGCTGATCAACGCCGAGGTTTATCCGCACATTCCGTTGAAAGGTTCGGTCGGTGCATCCGGTGACCTGGCGCCATTGGCCCATATGTCACTGGTGCTGCTGGGCGAAGGCAAGGCGCGCTACAAGGGCGAATGGCTGGAAGCGACCGAAGCACTGCAAGTCGCCGGTCTCAAGCCGCTGACCCTGGCTGCAAAAGAAGGCCTGGCGCTGCTCAACGGTACTCAGGTTTCCACCGCTTACGCGCTGCGTGGTCTGTTCGAAGGCGAAGACCTGTTCGCTGGCGCTGTGGCGTTGGGTGCCCTGACCGTCGAAGCGGTATTGGGCTCGCGCTCGCCGTTCGACGCGCGCATCCATGCAGCACGTGGCCAGAAAGGCCAGATCGACGCCGCCGCCGCTTATCGCGATCTGCTGGGTGAGCGCAGCGAAGTGTCCGACTCGCACCAGAACTGCGAAAAGGTCCAGGATCCATATTCGCTACGCTGCCAGCCGCAAGTCATGGGGGCGTGCCTGACCCAGTTCCGTCAAGCCGCCGAAGTGCTTGCGGTCGAGGCGAACGCTGTCTCCGACAATCCACTGGTGTTCGCCGCTGAAGGCGACGTGATTTCCGGCGGTAACTTCCACGCCGAGCCGGTGGCCATGGCCGCCGACAACATGGCTCT